>VAZS01000095.1 GCA_005884855.1 Alphaproteobacteria bacterium
GCACCCCCTGGATATCCGGCGTCCGCGATTTGGCGATGGCCTTCCCGAAACGCTTTCAGATCACGCTGGCGCGGTCATTTTCGGCGGGCCGATGAGCGCGAACGATCCGGATGAATTCATCCGCCGTGAAATCGACTGGATCTCGGTGCCTCTAAGAGAGCAACGGCCGTTTCTGGGGATTTGCCTCGGCGCGCAAATGCTGGCCAGGCAGCTTGGGGCGCGGGTTGCACCTCACCCCGAGGGCCGCGCCCAGATCGGGTACTATCCAATCCGCCCGACCGCGGCGGGACTTGAGGTTTGCCCGCACTGGCCGGACCACGTCTATCACTGGCACCGCGAGGGCTTCGAGCTTCCCTCGGGCGCCGAATTGTTGGCCGAAGGCAGCGATTTCCCGGTGGAGGCATTTCAGCTCGATCACGCGTTCGGCTTACAGTTTCATCCTGACGTGACCTACGCCATGATGCATCGCTGGACCACGCGCGGCGATGCGCGCCTCGAATTGCCGGGAGCGCGGCCACGCCATTATCATTTTGCCGATCGCGCGGTGCATGATGTGAGCGAGCGTGCCTGGCTGAAGCAATTTATCGAGGGCTGGCTGACCAGAGTGCCATTCTCGGTGATGTCGGAGGCCGCGGAATAGCGGCTGACCGCCGAAAATCACCGCGGCGTCTCTCAACCGAATCCGGAGACGGCGCGCGCTTCGCCAGCCATTTCACTGAAGATGCGATCTACTATGACTATATCTACGGCCCGCATAAGGGCCGTGCCGATATCGCTCATATGATGCAGGAGTTGTTTCACCGCGACGCCGCCGATTACCGCTGGGAGATGTTCGACCCCGTCTTCGACGGCGCAATGGGATATGCCTGGTCATTGTCGAGTTTCACGTCGAAAATTCCGCAGTTCGAAGGGCAGCGCGTGGTGATAGACGGCATGAGCCGCGTCCTGGTGCGCGACGGCTTGATTGCCGAGTACCGCGAATCCGTCAACGGCGGCGTGGCCATGGCGCAGCTCGGGGTAGAGCCTGAGCGCATGACCAAGGTATTCAAGCGCTGGACCGGATGGCTGAAGGAGCGGCCGGAAACCGTGGAATATCTGGCGCGGCCCAAAGGTTCACGGCGCAAGCCCAGCTCTCGCGAGAGCATCAAGCAATAACAGGGCTGTCGAAGGCAGCAGCCACGGGGAGATCGAGATGACCTACCAGCATGTTCTCTATGAGGTGAGCGAGAAGATCGCCACCATTACGCTTAACCGGCCCGACCGCATGAACGCGTGGACGCCGATCATGGAGCGCGATGTGCGCCACGCCATGCAGACCGCCGCCGCTGACGACAATGTTCGCGTCATCGTGCTCACCGGTTCGGGGCGCGCGTTCTGTGCTGGCGCCGACATGGATGCGCTCAAGGGACTCGATCCCGAAGATATCAGGCGTGCCCAGAACCTGCCGCCGTTCGACATGAACCGCAGGCCCGATTGGCAGGCCCGCTATGCTTATTATCCGTCAATTCCAAAGCCGGTGATCGGCATGCTGAACGGCGCCACCGCCGGCATTGGTCTCGTGCATGCGCTTTATTGCGATCTTCGTTTCGCGGCTGACAACACCGTCTTCACCACAGCGTTTTCGCGCCGCGGGCTGATCGCCGAGCACGGCATCAGCTGGATGCTGCCGCGCATTGTCGGACACGCCAATGCGCTGGATCTGCTGATGTCGGCGCGCCGGGTTTCGAGCGAGGAAGCGTTGCGGATCGGCCTGGTCAATCGGCTGTATCCGCCCGACCAGCTGGCCGAGCAGACCTATGCCTACGCGCGCGATCTCGCCGACTTCGTCTCGCCGAGCGCGATAGCCGTGATCAAGCGGCAGCTTTATGACGTGCCCTTCCAGACCTTGGCCGAGGCAACCATCGACGCCAACCGGGAAATGGAGGCGGCCTTGCGCGGCAGCGATTTTCGCGAGGGCGTCGCCAGCTTCATGGAAAAGCGGCCGCCGAGATTTACCGGGAAGTAATTTTTTGTGTCGGTGGCAGCCCGTCTTCGCCCAAGCGGGCTACGCCGGGCACAACCTCGCACAGGTTAAACGAACTTCAGATTTGGAGATGCGGATGCAGCCCGCCTTCGCCAAGGCGGCTACGACGCGGCAGCCTTCGCTACGAACGGGCTTGCCGAGCCGAAGCAGGCGCAGCCTGCGAAGGCTGGTGGAGCCAGGCGGGATCGAACCGCCGACCTCGTCATTGCGAACGACGCGCTCTCCCAGCTGAGCTATGGCCCCATGGTTTGCGCGGGAGGGAACCGGTATTTAGCGAGCAGTCGAATCCGCGACCGAACCTCCGAGTAAGCCAGTCATGCGTGCCGTTCTCGACATCGTTCTCATCGTCCTGGATCTCTATGTCTGGCTGTTGATTGCGTCCGCGATCCTGTCATGGCTGATCGCTTTTAACGTTGTGAACACGCGCAACCAGTTCGTGGCCGCGGTGGCGGAATTTCTCTATCGCATAACCGAACCATTGCTGGCGCCGATCCGCTCAATGATGCCGAATCTAGGCGGGCTCGACATCTCGCCGATCATCCTGATCCTGATCATCCTGTTCATCCAGCGGGTGATCACTTATTACATTTATCCCAGCGTATTCTGACCCGGGCACAGGCGCCGATGGATCCTTGGCGGTATTCCACCCAGGGAGTGAGTGTGGCGTTGCGGGTCACGCCGCGCGGCGGCCGTGACGAGATCGACGGGCTTGAGACCCTCGCTGACGGACGTACCGTGCTCAAGATACGGGTCCGCGCCATTGCCGAGGGCGGCGATGCCAATCGCGCGGTGACGGAGTTAATCGCGAAGTCGCTCGGCGTGCCAAGGGCGCGAGTGCGAATTCTCTCGGGCACGACTTCGCGGCTTAAGCAGGTTGCGGTCGACGGCGACCCGGCAAAGCTCGGCGATGCCTTGCGAAAGTTGACCGCGGAGAAGCCGGTTTAGCCATTCTTCCGCAAAGATGAGGACGGTTTTGTGAACAGTACAGGCGCCAACTGTCTATTGAGAGCAGAAGGAACCGAGATGACGGCCCGGATCATCGACGGCAAGGTCATTGCATCGGAGCTTCGCGCCCGCGTTGCCCAAGAGGTCGCGCGCGTGCAGCGCGAGCATGGCCTGACACCCGGGCTTGCGGTGGTGCTGGTCGGCAGCGATCCGGCGAGTCAAATCTATGTCCGCAGCAAGCATAAGCAGACCCAAGCCGCCGGCATGGCATCTTTCGAGCACGTGTTGCCGGCGGATGTCGGACAGAGCGATTTGCTGGCGCTGATGGCAAAGCTCAATCGCGATCCCGCCGTGCACGGCATTCTCGTGCAACTGCCGCTGCCGAAGTCGCTGCATACTGAAACCATCATCAACGCCATCGACCCCGCCAAGGACGTCGACGGACTGCATCCGAACAACGCCGGACGGCTGGCCGCCGGCCTTGCCGCGCTTTCGCCGTGCACGCCGCTCGGCTGCATCATGCTTACCAAAACCGTGCATGCCTCGCTGGAAGGCATGAACGCGATCGTCATCGGCCGCTCCAATCTGGTCGGCCGTCCGCTGGTCCAATTGCTCCTGAATGAAAACGCCACGGTGACGATTGCGCATTCGCGCTCGCGCGACCTGCCGCAACTCTGCGCCCGTGCCGATCTGGTCTACGCGGCGGTCGGCAAACCGGAAATGGTGCGCGGCGACTGGATCAAGCCGGGCGCGATCGTAATCGACGTCGGGATCAATCGGGTGCCTGGATCAGACGGCAAGACCCGACTGGTGGGCGATGTCGCTTTCGCCGAGGCCCTAAATGTCGCCGGCGCGATCACCCCAGTACCCGGCGGCGTCGGTCCAATGACCGTGGCGTGTCTCTTGGTGAACACGCTTCGCGCGGCCTGCGCCATCGCCGGATTGCCCAAACCGGGTGTTTGAGGCTTCTCGCTCCGAATGAAGACCTCACCCGGCGGTATTCTCGATCAGCCGCCGATAGAACCGGATCATCTCGGCATAACCCTCGATGCTGAGGCGCTCATTAGTGCCGTGAAAGCGTTTCAGGTCGTCCGAGTTGGCGCGCACCGGCGAAAATCGAAAAGTATTGTCGGCAATTGGCGCATAATGCCGCGAGTCGGTCCCACCCAGCATCAGGCCTGGTGCGACAACGACGTCGGGAAAAATCTCCCGGATGGTGCGGTTGAGCGCCTGGAAGGATGGGCTCGACGCGCCCGTCACCGTTGCCGGTTCGGCATTTCCCGCAGACGGCTCGACAGAGATGCGCTCATTATTGACGGTGCGGTGAACGTGAGCGGTCACGCTTGCCTCACTATCGCCGGGCATCAGGCGGAAGTTGACCGAAGCGGAGGCGTTGCCGGGCAGCACGTTAGCCTTCTCTCCGGCATTGAAGATCGTCAGCGCGGTCGTGGTGGACCATCGCCTCGGTAGGACCGGTCTTTTCGAATTCGCGCAGCAGTAAAGGCTTGAAGAGCCACAGGTTCGACAGCACCACGCGGTTGAAGCCGCGCATCTCCGGCGCCAGCGTATCGAACATCTGCGAGACCGGACTGCGAATCTCCAGTGGCAGGCGATGATCTTCCAGCCGCGCCAATGCCGCACTCATCATGCCGATTGCGGTATCGCGCGGCGGCATCGATGAATGACCCGGCGTGGCATGGGCGGTCAGAACCAGGGTGGCATAGCCCTTCTCGGCGACCCCGATCAGCGCGGCTGGCTTGTCGAGACCTTTGATGATGCCATCGGTGATCAACAGGCCTTCATCGATCACGAAATCGAACCGCACTCCGCGCGAGGCAAGAGCGGTGACGATGGCTTTTGCGCCGCGTTCGCCCGTGACCTCCTCGTCATGACCAAAGGCGAAATAGATGGTCCGCTTCGGGCGAAAGCCCTCCTTGGCCATTACTTCGGCGGCTTCCAACATCGAATAGAGGTTGCCCTTGTCGTCCCAGGAGCCGCGGCCCCAGATAAACCCGTCGGCGATGACCCCATCGAACGGCGGCTGTTGCCAGTCGTTCTCGGTACCGGGCGCGATGGGCACCACGTCCTGATGGGCGAGCAGTCCGATCGGTAGCGCCTTTGCGTCCGAACCTTCCCACTTGTACAGCAGGCTATACTGCCCGATCACCTCGCGCTTGGCCGCGGCATGAAAGGCGGGAAAGCTTTTCAAGATGTGCGCCTGCAAGCCGCGCAGCGCCTCGCTGCTCTGATCCGGATTTTCGAAACTCGAAATGGTGCGGAAGCGGATCGCCTCGCTCAGCCGAGCCGCCGCGCCCCGCTGGTCGACCGCCACTCGCGGCACGGCTGCAACCTGAAGTTGCTGAGAGGTACGCGTGAGCACATTGAACGCGAGCACGCCGGCGAGAACGAGGATTGCCGCGATCAGCAGCAGTGCGACATTGCGGATTATTCTGATCAATCGGCGCATCGGGATTACCTGTCGTTAGGGAGATTTGCAGTCGGGTGTTTCTTTGCTCTGCCTTCAGAGGGGATCAGCGTGCTGGGACTGGCGGCTTTTCCCGTCTCTCGCGCCATCGGAGAGGGCAGAGCGTGCGAATGCTGGGTCTTGGCTGGATCTTCTACTGCTCCCTGGCGCGGGCGGCGCCTTCGAGAATCAGCTTGTGCGCATCCTCAGGCCCACCCCATCGCAATACCTTGACCCATTTTCCGGGCTCAAGGTCTTTGTAGTGCTCGAAGAAGTGCTGGATCTGCTGCAGCGTGATTTCGGGCAGGTCACTGTAGGTCCGCACCTTGTCGTAGCGCTGGGTCAGCTTCGATGCCGGTACCGCGATGATTTTCTCGTCACCGCCGGCTTCGTCTTCCATCAGCAGCACGCCGACCGGCCGCACGCTCATCACCGCGCCCGGCACGATGGCACGGGTGTTGGCGACCAGCACGTCGCAGGGATCGCCATCGTTGGAGAGGGTATGCGGGATGAAGCCGTAATTGCCGGGATACCGCATCGCAGTATAGAGAAACCGGTCCACGACAAGCGTGCCGGCCTCCTTGTCCATCTCGTATTTGATCGGCTCGCCCCCGACCGGCACTTCGATGATGACGTTGACCTCACGCGGCGGATCGATCCCGATTGAGATGGCGTCAATTCGCATCGATTGGTTAGCTCAGCTGGTCCAGGCGAAGGCGATCTTGTCGAGCGACTTGGGTCCGAATTTTTCCGAGGAGCGCGCGACCATCCGGCCGCCCAGCGCGCGATAAAAGTGGGTGGCGGGATCGTTGTCCGAGAGCGCCCAGATCACCATGCTTTTGAGCCCGCTCTGCAACAGGTCGCGCCGCGCGGCCGTGAACAGGCGCCGGCCAAAGCCGAGACCCTGAAACTCCGGCCGCAGATAAAGCTCATAAATCTCGCCTTCGAAGTGCAGGCTGCGCGCGCGGTTGCGGCCGTAATTGGCGTAGCCCGCGACTTTATCGCCGAACACCAGCACGCTGACACGGCTGCCTTTGCGAATCGCGCTGTCCCACCATTGCGGGCCGCGGCGGTTGATCAGCTTCTCCAGCTCGGCGCCGGGAATAATGCCCTGATAGGCCGAGCGCCAGGCTTCATCATGGGTGGACGCTACCGCCGCCGCATCCGCAGCTTTGGCCGGCCGAACCTCGATCAGGGTTGTGCTCATGATGCAATCAAAGCAAGTCGCAGCGTCCGCTTCAAGGTCTATCGTTAATTATGAGTTAACGTGTGGATTTTCTGCATCAGTTTTCGCCGCTCGGCTGTGCCGAAAAAGGACATGGCGCCGTCTTGGGCGGCATAGCTGATGTTTGCAGGGCACAATAGGCCGCGCTGGAGTCGCCCAGCGGCCACCAAGTTCACGGAAAAATGCACTGGATTTGATTCGCCAGGTATTCTGCTCGCGAATCGCAAGCCGCCGGCCCCCGTCCCCATCAGGCGAATTGATGCAATTCCTCAAAGCACTTTTCGCGCTGCTCATAGCGGCGGCGCTCGGTAGCCGGCTGCAATGGCACAAATGCGCTTCGGCCCGGAGGGCGCGGAAGGCGAGCCGAACCGCATGCAGCAATGGCTGGTGCCCTCGCCCGAGCCGGGCATTGCGGCGCACGCCTTGCTGTTTCGCCCCTCAGGGGAGGGATCTTTCCCGCTGGCGCTGATCGCGCACGCCTCGACGCAGAACGTGGTGCGTCGTGCGCAAATGCCGCAGCCTGAATACCGCGCGATGGCGGCATGGCTGGTGATGCGGGGTTTGCGGTGCTGGTGCCGGAACGGCTTGGCCATGGCGCGACCGGCGGAAAATATGTGGAAGACCAGGGTGGCTGCGACGAAGCCGATTATTCGCGCGCCGGTCGCGCCACGGCGGCCTCGATTGAATCTGCGCTTTCCTATTTGCGCGGGCAATCCTTTGTCCGGCAGGACGGGGCGGTGATTGTCGGGCACTCGGCCGGCGGCTGGGGCGCACTGGCTTTGGCTCGCGAAAACCCGCAAGGGGTAGCGCGTATCATTGCCTTTGCGCCCGGGCGCGGCGGCCGGGCCAACGATTTTCCCAATCAGGTCTGCGCGCCGCACACGCTGCTCTCGTCGGCAGCCGAATTCGGCAAGGGCGCGCGGGTGCCGGTGACATGGCTGGTGGCCGCCAACGACAGCTATTTTTCGCCGGCCTTTTCCAGACAGTTGGCCGACGCCTTCCGCACGGGCGGGGACAAAGTGGACCTCCATGTGCTTCCGGCCTCGGGCAGCGAAGGCCATTGGCTGGCGGAAACCGAGGCCGGGGTAAAGATCGTCGGATCGGTGCTGGAGCGCGCACTGATGCTGCTGCATCCGACCGTGGTCAAAAAACGATGACGGTCTATTTTATCCTCAAGTATTTGCATGTGGTCGGCGCGTATTGTCATTCTGGGAACCGGAACGCGCCCGTGCTGATGCTCGTGGGGTTGCTCACATGGATAACCGATAATGACAGCGATGAGGCGGTGGCCCGACGATGACGTGATCCTCTATGATGGCGTCTGCATCTTCTGCTCGCGCTGGATCCGCTTCGTCATCGCGCGCGACGTCGCGCGCCGCTTCCGTGTCACTCCAATCCAGTCGCCCTACGGCATGCGGCTGGCACAGGCGTTTGGCATCAACCCCGATGACCCTGATACCAATGCGGTGGTCCACGGCGGTCAGGTGTTCTTGAAGTCCGACGCCGCGCTGACGGTGCTGAGCCTGCTACCGGGATGGAGCTGGACGGGCACCCTGTTGCTGGTCCCGAAATTCATCCGCGACCCGATCTACAATCTCCTCGCCCGATCACTAGCGAGAGATCACGTTTTAGCCCGCGAGGCCATCACCTCCCGCGCCGCTCGTGCGCCGCTGTCCCTTGCGCCATGCGCGGTGGAGAAAAAATTCGGCGAGGTGGCTTCACCGGCAAAGAACAATCGTCCATCGACTGCTGCTGCGAGCACGGCCCGATCGCCGGCGTGCCCGGGCAGGGCATGCGAATAGGAGCCGCGCGCAAACGGGTCATGCGCCCAGTGCGATTCCGCAAGCGGCTTTAGCCGGGCTCGAAACTGCGAACCGAGCAGCTCCACGATCTCCTCGATCGCCTGCGCCGCCAGCGCACCCTCGCCGGCATCTTCCAGTTGCTGCGCGAAGCGTCCGCCGAAAAAGCCTTCGATGCAGGGCTGTCCGAACGGGCGCAAATGATAGCTGCCCATCGCGGTGCGCATGGTGGCGCCGCGCAAATTGCCGTCAGCCGGCAGCGCCTCCGGCCGGTCCAGCGCCAGCATCACCTTGTCGGCAAGCCCAAGCGGCAGGCCGCGCGCGGCATTCACCTTCACCGGGAGCGCCGGCACAAACCGAATAGCCTCCTCGGCGATCAGATTGGTCGGCACGGTGACGACCACCTTGGCGGCGGAAAGCGTTCCCTGCGAGGTCTCGATGCGCAGCCGTTTGCCTGAATGGTCGATCAGGCGCACTTGGGTGTTCAACGCGACCGGGCAGGGCGCGCCATAAGCAGCGATCAGCGCGCCATAGCCGCGTCTGACGCGCCAATTGATCTCGGTGTCGTCATAGGCCGCCATGTCGAGTATCGAAACCCGATCCAGTTCGCAGCCATTGATGTAGGTCGATAACGCATCGATCATCGGATTCCAGCGATTGCCGGGCTCAAGCAAGGTGCTGGCCGCGCAGTCGCGGCCGCTTGCCGCGGCTTTCTCGGCGCGCTCTTGAAAGGCGTCGAGCGCCTTGATGAAGTCGGCGCGCTCATTGGCCGGAAACACCGCATCAAAACTCTGCTCTCGCCATGGCGGACGGGTCTTGTCGATTTCGAATTTCAATTGGCTCGCTATTTGGACGAACGAATTTTTGTCGGCCGAATGCAGCCAGCCGCAACCGGCATCGAAGGTGATACCGGGAGCCGCCATGAAGGTGTGGCCGCGTCCGCCGAGGCGGTCGCGCGCTTCGAGCACGACGACAGAAAGGCCTGACTTGTCCAGCGTCCGCGCCGCGCCGAGACCGGCGGCGCCAGCGCCGACGATCGCAACATCGATTTCGGAGGGGAGCGACATGCTTTTCCTCTAGCATGTTTCGTCGGGCGTGGAGCCATACGCGTTAGCATCATCCGCGAAAGCGGGTGACGAGAGTACTCTGCGCCGCTCGGTTACTCAGGCGTTCGCCATCGCGGGCATGACGACAAGGCGATGAGTTATGCCACCGCTTCCTTGGCCTTTTCGGCGCGCTTGCGCTCGTTGGCGTCGAGAAATTTCTTGCGCAGCCGAATCGACTTCGGCGTCACCTCGACGAGCTCGTCATCCTCGATATAAGCCAACGCCTTTTCCAAGGTCATTTTGATCGGCGGCGTCAGGCGCACCGCTTCGTCCTTGGACGTGGTGCGAATGTTGGTGAGCTGCTTGCCCTTCAGCACGTTGATCTCGAGATCGTTGTCGCGTGTGTGCTCGCCCACGATCATGCCCTTGTAGACCTTCCAACCCGGCTCGATCATCATCGGGCCACGGTCTTCCAGCTTGAACATCGCGTAAGCTACAGCCTCGCCCTGATCGTTGGAGATCAACACGCCATTGCGGCGGCCCTGGATGTCGCCTTTGTACGAGGCATAGCCGTGGAACAGCCGGTTCATGATCGCGGTGCCGCGGGTATCGGTGAGCAATTCGCCCTGATAGCCGATCAGGCCGCGGGTGGGGGCGTAAAATACCAGACGCAGGCGATGGCCGCCGGAGGGTCGCATCTCGACCATTTCGGCTTTGCGTTCGCTCATCTTTTGCACAACGACGCCGGAATGCTCCTCGTCGACGTCGATAACGACCTCTTCGATCGGCTCCTGCCACTCGCCGGTGGCTTCGTCTTTCTTCAGCACGACGCGTGGGCGCGACACGGACACTTCAAAGCCCTCGCGCCGCATGGTCTCAATCAGGA
>VAZS01000458.1 GCA_005884855.1 Alphaproteobacteria bacterium
TGCAGACCGGGCAGCGGGCGATGCGCTGGCCCTTGCCGCTGGCGGAGGGCGTATCGACGATCTCCGGCTCGGCCTTGAGGTGCTCGACCCTGTCGAATTCATACATTGCATTGAGCGCGTGCACGGTGCCGGTCTCGCGCTGGCACCAGGTGCAATGGCAGGCGTGGACGATCAGCGGCCTGCCGTTCAGGCGATAGCGGACATGTCCGCAGGCGCATCCTCCTTCCATAATCAATCCTCCCTTAGTGCTTTCCCGCCCCCATGTAGCCGAACAGGAATCCCGCCACTTTGCGTTTCTGGATTTCCTCGCTGCCTTCGGTGATGCGGTAGCGGCGGTGATGCCTATAGATGTGTTCGAAGGGCTTGTGGCGCGAATAACCCATCCCGCCATGCACCTGCATGGCGCGGTCGGCCGCGTCGCAGCACAACCGGTTCGCCCAGAAGTTGCACATCGAAACCTTGTCGGAAAGCGTGTGCTCGACCTGCGCCTGCGTCAGTTGGTCCATCTCCCACGCAGTCTTTCGAATTAACAGCCGCAGCATCTCCGCCTGCGTCGCCAGTTCGACCAGCGGCCACTGGATCGCCTGGTTCTCGGCCAGCGCGCGGCCGAACGGCTTGCGCTCGCGCGCGTATTTCACGCTCTCCTCGATGCAATACACAGCAGCTCCCAGCGAACTCGCGGCCTGGCGGATGCGGTTTTCATGCACAAAGCATTGCGCCAGCGACAGGCCGCGGCCGATTTCACCGAACAGCGAGTCCTCAGGCACGAACACGTCGGTAAAACTGACGCGCGGATGATCGGTCGGCATGTTGAAGGTCCACATGTATTCCTCGACCTTGACGCCCTTGGTCTTGGCCGGAACCAGGAAGCAGGTGATGCCGCGGGCATCCCCGTCATTGCCACTAGTCCGCGCAAACAGCGCGCAATGAGTGGCGACATGCATTCCGGTCGTCCACATCTTCTCGCCGTTGATAACCCAGCCTTTGACGCCATCGCGGGTGGCCTGCTCGGCGCGGGTTTCCATGTGGGTCGCATCCGATCCGTGCTCGGGCTCGGTGAGGCCGAAGGTGATGCGGTATTTTCCGGTAATCGAGCCCTCAATCATCGCCTTCTGGTCGTCCCGTCCGTAGCGGTCGAGCATGGTGACCAGCGGCAAATTGCCGACGATCGAATGCTCGTTCTGCAGATCATTGTGCAGCCCGAGCCCCTTTGACGCAAAATGTTCACGGATCACGGCCATCCAGAGATTGGAGCCGTCCTTGCCGCCGTAGCGCTTGGGGATCGCGAAACGCAAATGCCCGGCATCATCGGCGAGATTCTTGACCCTGCGAAGCAGGGCAATGCAAAATCCAAGGCAGTTCTCCCTGATGGCGTTTTTGTAGTCGTTATCGCAAGCCCACGCGAATGAGCCTGCTTTTACCGATTAAGGTGAGAAGGCAACCCCAAGTCAAGCAACGCCAAGTCAAGCAATCGAATATGGCTTGGCGCACGCAGGCGCCTTGCGTAATTGGGTAGCGCCAGACGCGGCCAGCAAGCTAGTATCGCAGCAGACATTCCACGCCACAGAAAAACGCCTCGGGGAGCAAACATGGATTTGAAATTTTCGGTAGTCACGCGCAAGGGCCCGGTCACGACGGTGACGCTGTCGCGTCCGGAAGTGTACAACGCGCTGCATACGGATGCGCATTTCGAATTGCAGAAGGTGTTCGACGACTTCTCCGCCGATCCCGAGCAATGGGTGGCGATCGTCACCGGCGCCGGCGACAAGGCGTTCTGTGCCGGCAACGACCTGAAATGGCAGGCGGCGGGGGGAAAACGCGGCTGGGACAAGGGCGGATTTGCCGGGCTGACCTCGCGCTTCGATTGCGACAAACCGATTATCGCCGCCGTCAATGGCGTCGCCATGGGCGGCGGCTTCGAGATTGCGCTGGCCTGCGACCTCATCATCGCCTCCGAGAATGCGACTTTCGCATTGCCCGAGCCGCGCGTTGGCCTCGCGGCGTTGGCGGGCGGCTTGCACCGGCTGCCGCGGCAGATCGGGCTGAAACGCGCGATGGGCATGATCCTTACCGCACGCCACGTCAGCGCGCGCGAGGGCCACGAACTCGGTTTCGTCAACGAGGTGGTGCCGCAGGGCGAAGCGTTGGCGGCAGCCGAGCGCTGGGCGGAGACGATATGCAAGAACAGCCCGATGTCGATCCGCGCCTCCAAGCAGACCATCCAAAATGGCCTTGGCGTTTCGCTGGAGCAGGCCATCGCCGAGCAGCGCGAATATCCCGCCGTCAAAGCCATGGCGGCGTCACAGGATTATGTCGAGGGGCCGAAGGCATTTTCAGAAAAGCGCCCGCCGAAGTGGGTCGGGAAATGAAGGCGTCATTCCGGAGCGCGACGAAGTCGCGAACCCGGAACCTCGAGATTCCGGGTCTGGTGCTGGCGCACCATCCCGAATGACGACGTTTGAAAGATCATTCCTACTCTCCCAACTCGCGCCGATACGACGCATAATTCGGTTGATCGACCGCGAGCTTGTCCATAATAATTTCACCGTCATGGCCGGGCTTGTCCCGGCCATCCACGTTCTATGTCTCAAGAAACAAGAAAGACGTGGATGCCCGGCACAAGGCCGGGCATGACGACAGCGGAGCACAAGACAAGTCACTTTTTGTCTCCCAACTCGCGCCGATACGACGCATAATTCGGTTGATCGACCGCGAGCTTGTCCATCGTGGTTTGCCATAAATGCTCGGCGACATCGGGCGTTTGCAGGTCGACCTCGCCTTTGGCAATCCGCTCGGCGAGCACCCGGTTGAGTTCGCGGAGCGACGCCTGCATGCCCAGTAATTTCGACAGGATCCGCAACCGCCTTGATCAGTTCTTCCGGGGTGGGTTCGTCCTGCATGTCAGAGCCTTACGTTCTTGCGCGGAGAAAGCAGCCGCAACAGATCGATTTCGGTTTCCGACGAGCGGCGGCCGATCATCGCTCGCTCGACGGAATGTTCGGGCCCGATGCGAAAGCGCTGCATCATGCCGCAGCACATCACACCCCAGCGCAGCGTGCCCATCACTTCCCAGAACATCACGCGATCAGGATCGACGCTTCGGCCGGCCGCCTCGTATCCGGCAAACAGCTCCTCGCGCGAGCCGAAACCGCCGACCGGCTTGTCGATGTGCCCAAACCGCCACGAGTTGACGCAGACCCAACCCAGATCTTCCATCGGATCACCGAAATGCGCGAGCTCCCAATCCAGCACCGCTCTCAACCCGTCTAGCCCGATGATGAGATTGCCATGGCGGAAATCGCCGTGCACCAAAGTGATCTCGGCGGACGGGCCGGGATCGCGATCGCGTAGCCACCGCAGCGCGAGTTCGAACACCGGCCGTGGCCAGTCAAAGCTGCGGTAGTCCCGTTCAAGCTCGGCGATTTCCTTTGCCGCCGTCATGCGGCGAAGCTCAGGCAGCGCGCTTAACTCCAGTCCATGAATTCCGGCGAGAACGCTCCCGAGCTGGCGAGCAAGTTTTGGGCGGACCTGCGCAAACTCTTGATCGCGCAAAATCTTGCGAGGGATGGTTTCGCCCTCGACCCGCTCCATGATGAAGCCGGTCCCGAGGCCCTCGTCCGGCTGCAGCACATGCAGCACCCGCGGCGACGGCACGCCGGCATCGTAGGCGCGCTGCATCAGGATCGCCTCGGCATTCAGCCCGGCCGCGCGCGCCGGCGCCGCGCCATAACCCTGTGGCGCCCGCCGCAGGATCGCGCCGACGTTGCCACCGGGGTGCTCGATGTCGAACGACCAGGTCTCCTGGCTAGCGCCTCCGGAGAGCCTGATCGCGTTGATCACGCCAGTCGCGCCCGGATACCACGAGGCGACGCAGCGCCCGAGCAGCGCCTCCATCATTTGCCCTTGAATTTCGCCGGACGCTTCTCCAGGAACGCGGTGACGCCCTCCTTGAAATCTTCCGCCGCGCCGGCAACACGCTGGCATTGGAATTCGAGATTGAGCTGATCCTCGAACGAATTCTCGGGACTATCCCAGTACAATTTGCGGATCAGCGACAGCGCGATGGTTGGGCCGTTCGCGAGCTCATGCGCGAGCTTCATGGTCTCTTCCATCAACTTTGCATCGTCATAGACCCGGTTGACCAGACCCCATTCCAGCGCCTTCTCGGCCGGAAGCCGCTCGCCCA
>VAZS01000223.1 GCA_005884855.1 Alphaproteobacteria bacterium
ACCGCAGCAAGATCAAAGAGACATAGATATCATGACGACATTGATCGGCGAGGTCCGCGCACGCACGGTTGCATCGTCGCACGCGCGGTATTTCTATTTCTATATGGCGCTATCGTGCATGGCGGTGGCCTTTCTCGGCTTCGCGCCGACCTATTGGCTGCCGATGGCCACGCGATCGCTCCCATCAATGCCGGTCATCCATCTTCATGGCGTGCTGTTTTTCGCATGGACGCTGTATTTTGCTTTCCAGACCTGGCTAGCTGCGTCCGGACGGATTGCCCGGCATCGAACGATGGGAATGATCGGGGTGTCGTTGGCGACCGCAATGACGATTTTCGGTTTCCTGGCCGCGGTGAACATCATAAAGCGCTCCGCGGCGCTCGGGCTCGCCGATGCTGGAGTAGCTTTCGCGATAGTTCCGCTCAGCGGTATCCTGTTTTTTGCCGTGGCCTTTACCCTGGCCATCGCCAATGTGCGTCAATCCGAAACTCACAAACGATTGATGCTTCTGGCCGGCATCTCGATCCTGGATGCGGCGGTCGCGCGCTGGTTTCTCACCTTCCTGGCGCCGCCTGGACCTGCCGGCCCTCCACCGGTCGAGGTCACGATTCTCCCCGCCCTCGTCGCTTATCTGCTTCTTGTCCCGGCGGTGATTTTCGACTGGCGTAGCCGAGGCCGTCCGCATCCCGTTTACATCTGGGGTGGTGGCGCGCTGGTGGCGGTCAAATTCCTGAACTGGCCGATGAGCGTCACGTCGGCCTGGCATTCCTTTGCAGGCGGAATATTGGCGCTCGCTCAATAGCGATCGAGGGTTTCGCGTCCCCGCGAACAACGAGAAAGGTCAACTCACCTTCAGCGTAACCCCGCCATCGACTACCAGTTCGATTCCGGTGATGTATCTGGATTCGTCGGACGCGAGATACAGCGCCGCGTTGGCGACATCCCAGGCGTCGCCCATGTGCCCCATCGGCACCTGCGCGTCGCGGGCGCGCCACATCGCTTCCACATCGCCGTTGGCGTAACTCGCCGCAAGCCCCGCCGAATGCTCGACCATCGGAGTTTTCATCAGGCCCGGCAGGATCGCGTTGACGCGGATATGCTGGCGCGCAAATTCAACCGCGGTGGTGCGCGTCATCTGATTCATGGCGGCTTTTGAGCTGGCATAGGTAACGTAGGAAATCCCGAGGTGGCGGATCGAGGCGATCGAGGAGATGTTGATGATCGAACCGCCGCCCTGCCGCGCCATCACCGGTATCACGTGCTTCATGGCCAGGAAGGCGCTCTTGAGATTGACCGCGAAAACGCGATCCCACTCGGCTTCCGAAATTTCAACGACGCTTCCCATCTCGGCAATGCCGACGTTGTTATCGAGCACGTCGATACGGCCGTATGAGCTGAGGCATGCTTCAACCATCGCTTCGACCTCCGCGCCACGAGAAACATCGGCGGTGAACGCGGTTGCGTTTCCTCCTTCGGAGGCGATGATTTTCATGGTCTCTTCGGCGGCAGCGGAATTGCGGTCAACGCAAAACACCTGAGCGCCCTCGCGCGCAAACGTCACGGCGGTTGCCTTGCCATTGCCCCAGCCCGGCCCAATCGAGCCGGCGCCGACCACCACCGCTATCTTCCCCTTGAGCCGGTCCATCCCCTACTCCTATCAGCGTCGCTGAAACAACCTAGCCCGGATGAAGCGCCCCGCGAAATCCGGCCGACGTGTCCGATCTCGCGGCCGATTGCGCTTGGCTTCATCTGGGGAAAGGGTCGCAGGCGCTCATTGTCGTCACGGTGGGGGCGGCTGGACGACCGAAGATCTCCGACAGCGCCCGGCACTGTCCATCGTTGCACAGCCGCCATTCGCCGGCGGCGCCGGAATTGCCGAGCAGCACTTGCCGCATCGGCTCGCGCTTAGGCTGCCATTGAAACCAGCCGTCAACGAGCCGTGCTTCCGCCGGGGGCTCCATTCCGGCGCCGGAGCCCTTCACGCGCGCCGCAATCAGCTCCAGAGTTTTTGGGGTTACGCGCCAGTCCTCCTGCCACTCGATCTTTTCGATCGAGTGGGTCCACACCAGCGTGAACACCGAAATCGACAGCGTCTTGACCAGGCCAGCCGAGGCGAGGCAAAGGCTCAAGTCTGCGCCACCGCGGCGCGCGAACGCAGCCACCATTGCCAGACCACGACCACGACAGTGAGTGCGAAGCCCAAGGTGTCGCTGAAGGGAAACTCACCAAGCAGGCAAAGCGCCGCGGCAAGGGCGACGCACCGCTCGAACCACGTCATGTGCGTAAACAGGAAACCGATCGCCACCATCCCGAACAGACCGATCGCGACCGCTGCCTTGAAGGTCGCCAGCGCCACCGCGCCGTAGAAACCGAGGTGTGCGGCCATCGGGTCGCCGGCCTGCAGCATCAGCGCCGGTGAATATACAAACACGAACGGAATGACGTAGCCGGCGAGCGCGATGCGCATTGCCTCCCAGCCGATCTTGTCCGGATTTTCCTTGGCGATTGGTGCTGCCGCGAGCGCCGCCAGCGCAACCGGCGGCGAAAGGTCGGCCATGATGCCGTAATAGAAAGCGAACATGTGGCTGACGATCAGCGGTACACCGAGCTTGGCCAAGGCCGGCGCGGCCAGCGCGGCGGTGATGATGTAGGTCGGAATGGTCGGGATGCCGGTGCCGAGCAGGATCGATAGCAGCATCGTCATGACAAGCGCGAGGAACAGGCTCTTGGCGCCGAGCCCGATGATCCAGCTGCCGAAAATGGTGCCGACGCCGGTCTGGGTCATCATGCCGATGATCGTGCCGACGATCGCGCAGGCCATCCCGACCGTCAGCGCCGACTTGGCGCTGTCGGCCAGGGAATCCCGGCATGCCGTCAAGGTCGCCCGGCCGCCGCGCGTCAAGGCCGTGATCAGCACGAGAACGCCGACTACGCTTGCCACCGGAATGATTTCGAGGCCATTGCGCGACAGCGCGGCGACCACAAGCGCGAGCCCGACCCAGAAAATATACCTCAGCACGTTGCTCGAAAAGCCGAGCGTAATGCTGGCGCCGAGGATCAGCGCGACCGTCAATGCGAGCCCCATGCTGCCGGCGTAGAGCGGCGTAAAGCCTTCGAACAGCATGTAGACCAGCGCCGCCAGCGGCAATACCAGATACCAGCGCGCCACCAACGCTTTCCAGGCGCTCGGGATTTCCGCGCGCTTCATGCCGACGAGGCCGTGCTTGCCGGCTTCGAGATGCACCATCCAGAACGCGGAGGCGAAATAGAGCAGCGCCGGGATCAGCGCGGCCTTGACGATGACAGAATATTCCACCCCGAGCGTCTCGGCCATGATGAACGCGACCGCACCCATCACCGGCGGCATGATCTGTCCGCCCATCGAAGCCGTGGCCTCGACGCCTGCAGCGAAGGCGCGCCGATAACCGAACTTGATCATCAATGGAATCGTGAACTGGCCTACGGTGACGACGTTGGCCACGCCCGAACCCGAGATCATTCCCATCATGCCCGATGCGAACACCGCGACTTTGGCCGGACCGCCGCGGGTGCGGCCGAACAGTCCAAGCGAGACATCGGTGAACAATCGAATCATCCCGGCGTGCTCAAGAAACGAGCCGAACAGAATGAACAGGAAGATGTAGGTCGCCGAAACGTAGATCGGTACGCCGTAAAAGCCCTCGGTCCCATAGGACAGGTGGGTGATGATCTGATCGAAGTCATAGCCCCGATGATTGAACGGCGCGGGCAGATACTGGCCCAGGAACCAGTAGAGCAGGCAGGCGCCACACATCAATGGCAGCGCCAGACCCATCAGCCGCCGCGTGCCTTCGAAAATCAACACCGCAAGCAAAGTCCCGACCACCAGGTCGAGCTGGGTCGGATCGCCGTCGCGCGCGATCAGGTCGGCGTAAAATATCCACTGGTATAGCCCGCACAGGAAGCCGGCGCTGCCTATCAACCAGCCTGCCGCGCGGCCGGCGTTACCCTTGGCGGTGAAGTTGGCGACCAGGCCGAACGTCATCAACAGCAGGAAGCCGACATGAACGCCGCGCACGACCTGGCTCGGCAGCACGTTCCATGCCGCGACCACAAGCTGAAACGCCGCGAAAGCGATGCCTACCGCGTAGGCCAGACGTCCCCAGCCGCCCGGGCCGAACCCTTCCGGGAATCCGTGCTCGAAATTATCGAATTCGACCTTGACCGGCGCTTCACCGTCTACAGTCTGCAACATCTTCTTCCTTCCAGCGCCCATAGTTAGCGCGGCTCAACATCGTCGAGGCGGCTCCCGGATAGGTCCGGAGGCTGGCCGTGCGTATGCAGCCGCTACTTCATCACACCCTTTTCCTTGTAATAGCGGATCGCGCCGGGGTGCAGCGGCACCGGGCTTCCCATCGCGGCGGTCTCCAGCTTGATCTCCTTGCCGGCCGAGTGCGCATTCGCCAGTTCCGGCAGCGACTCGAAGATCAGCTTGGTCATCTCATAGGCGAGATCGTCTGAGACGGCCGAACTGGACACGAGATAATTGATCACAGCCGCGGTGGGGACGTCCTTGTCCTGTCCGGTATAGGTATGGGCGGGGATCATGACGGATGCGAACGGCGGACCGATCTTGTCCACCACCTCCTTGGGAACCGACACCACGGTGATCTCGGCCGAGGTGCTCAGGTCCTTCAGCGAAGCGACCCCGAGACCAGCCGACTGAAGCGTCGCGTTTAACTGGCGGTTCTTCATCAGATCGACGGATTCCGCGAACGGCAGATATTCGACCTTGCCCAGGTCCTTGTAGCTCAATCCGGCGGCGGCAAGGATGGCGCGCGAGTTGAGTTCGGTGCCCGACTTGGGCGCGCCGACAGAGAGGCTCTTGCCCTTGAGGTCGGCCAGCGTTTTTACGCCGCTGTCGGCGGTGGCGACAATTTGAATATAATTTGGGTAGATCGCGGCGATGGTGCGCAGCTTGCCCAGCTTGGACTTGAAGCCCGCCTCCTCGTCGCCTTCCCAGGCGGCTTTCAAGGAGTCGCCGAGCGTAAAGGCAATCTCGCCACGGCCCTGCTGCAACAGGATCAGGTTTTCGACCGATGCCTTGGTGGCCTGCACCTGGGTCTTCACGCTCGGAAGCTTGTCGCCGTAGATCTTCCCGATTGCGACCCCGAGCGGGTAATAGACGCCTGAGGTGCCCCCCGTCAGCACGTTGATGAATTGCTGGGCCAGCGCCGGGGGGGCGGTCAGAGCCGCGGTGACCGCGACGACAGCGGCCATCAATTTCGAATTCATTTTATCATTCTCCAAAAACCGGCCGGGAAGTTGGACGGAGCGTGACCCCCGGTCAACCCATCCCATCGGCCAAACGCGCTCTACGGCGAATAAGTTTCGACATCCTCCGATCGCGGCTGCTTCGCACTGGCAACACGGCGGTTCCCCGCGTACTCTTGAATTCTAACCGGCCCGCTTAGAGGCCGGTCTTTTACGGAGAACGCCAAAATGTCTGTCCATCGTGCAGTTGGATTATGCTTGGGAGCGGCGATCCTGCTCTGCAGCTCCAGCGTCAATCTCGCAAATGCCAAGCCATTCATGATCGTCGGCATCGACGAGAAACTCTTATGGGATGACGATGGAAAGCCCGTCCTGTCCGCATCCGGCAAGGACCAGGTCCTGCTGGTTGATCTTGCCAATCCCGAAAGCCCCAAGATCGTCGCCAGCCTGCCGCTGAAGAATTCGATCGTCGGGCCGCCAGTGAATCTCGACATCGACCCCACCGGCGCGGTGGCGCTGGTCGCGGATTCGGTGGATGTCGTCAAGGAGGGCGACGCGCTGAAACAGGTGCCGGATAACAAGATCTATGTCATCGATCTCAAGTCCAACCCGCCGAAACTGGCCGCGACCGTCACTGCCGGTAAACAGCCCTCCGGGCTGAGCATCAGCCCATCCGGCAAGATGGCGCTGGTCGCCAACCGCGGCGACAACTCGATCAGCGTGCTCTCGATCAATGGCACAGACGTCAAGGTCACCGACACCGTTGCCATGCCCGACAGCGTCGCGCATGTCGTATTCACGCCGGACGGCAAGCGGGCACTCGCGGTGCGATTCCCCGCGCACAAGGTCTCGGTACTCGATATTGCGGGCGAGAAAGTCACCTACAACAAGGTCGATTTGCCGACCGGCCAGTGGCCCTACAACATCGTTGTGACGCCGAACGGAAAGCTCGCATTGACCTCGGACAATGGGGGCGCCGGCTCATCGGACGGCAGTGTCGACACCACGAGCGTGATCGATCTGGAGGCTAATCCGCCCCGGATCATCGATCGGGTAGTGGTCGGTGACGGGCCCGAAGGGCTGGCGATCTCGCCGAAGGGTGATGTCGCAGTCGCTGCTATTCTGCGCGGCTCCAACATGAAGAAGGCGTTCTTTTATCAGAAGAACGGCAGTCTCACGATCCTCAAGATCGACGGCAAGAAAGTGACCAAGACCCAGGACATCGAGGTCGGCGGATTGCCGGAGGCCGTCATGTTCACTCCGGACGGCAAATACCTGCTCGCCGGGAACTACCTAACCCAGGATTTTTCGATACTAAGGGTCAATGGCGCCAAGGTCACTGACACTGGCAAGCGCTTCAAGGTGCCGGGGCATCCGGCTTCGGGGCGCATGAGCCACTGAGCTGGCGCAGCAACCCACGGGGATTGGCAACCTAATCTCGCGCGCGCTCGAATTGCCGCATGGCTTCGAGGCGCGCGAGCAAACGTTTCGCGGTATGGTAGGTCGGGACCTCAACCAGCGAACCATCCAATTCGACCCGCGCCTCGCCGGCTGCACGAGCGGCTTGGAAAGCCGCAACGATTGCGCGTGCGCGATCCAGCTCGCGGCTATCCGGGGCAAAGACATCATTTATGACCGCGGCATGCATTCGATCGACAAGGCTTTTGGCGGAATAACCCAGACGCCGCGCCCATCGCGCGTCGCGTTCGGCGCCTTCGATATCGCTCCAGGTATAGGGACAATCGACCGCGACAACGCCTGCCGCGACGCATTCGACGATGAAGCGCTGCCTGCAATATGCCAGTTCGATGCCGTCCTGTCCGCGTTCCGCTCCGAGATCGGCTGCGAGATCTTCCGACGCCAGCAGACAGGCCCTCGTGCGTTTGCTGGCTTTCGCAATCGCGTCCGTCTGCACCAGCCCGCGAGCAAATTCGATGTTGGGCAGCAGCGCGGTCGACCCCAGCGGAATTCCGCAGTCCCGCTCGAATCGCCCGACCGCCTCGTCTAGCCGTACAATCTGACCCGGCTCGGCAACTTTCGGCAGCGCTACGATATCGGGGCGGCCGCGCATCACCGCCGCGAGGTCATCCATACCGTCTTGCTCAAGCGGGTTGATGCGCACCGCGATCACCGCTCCTGCCTCGCGCCATGCGTGGTAGAGTTCCGGGGCCAGCGCGCGCGCGGCCGGCCGCAACGGGGCGGGCGTGAAATCCTCAAGCTCCTGAATCAGAACATCGGC
Organism: Alphaproteobacteria bacterium; assembly: GCA_005884855.1. Taxonomy (GTDB): domain Bacteria; phylum Pseudomonadota; class Alphaproteobacteria; order Rhizobiales; family Xanthobacteraceae; genus Bradyrhizobium. The sequence continues at coordinate 7,493 of VAZS01000223.1, forward strand.
GCCGCTCGTCGCGGCGCGTTGCAGCGCAGCCTCATTGGCGCCTTCGAGGAACAACCAGGATCGGCAGAACTGTGCTGGACGTACCATGGGCATGAGAAACCCCGTCCTGACCCCACTAAAAAGTCATGTCCAGACATTTCAAGATGTCTGAGCCGAGGCCACTACTGATGGTGATGCAGCCGCGAAGCTTTCGCGCCGTGTTGTCGCTGGCCCAAACCGAGTAGCCACCCGGGCCGAAGAACGAGTTGGTGTTGGGCGGCTCGGTTTCGGTGGCATCGAACGAGTAGTTCGAATCGGTGTCGAAGATGCGCGGCTTCTTGGTGCAGCCGCCGTCAGCCTGGACGTTGATGACTTCCTTGTTGTCGCGCGTCAGCGCCAGGCTGACCTGACATCTGAAATACTCGGAAGTCTTGACATTGAAGAGATAGGCGTAGGACTTGCAGGTCGCGGTATTAAGTTTTCCGGGGCTCAGGCCGCGGCTGCAGGAAATCCGCTGGTTGTTGGAAAGCTTGAATTCGTCGGCGTGGGCCACAGGAATCAGCGTCACCAATAAAAGCGGGAGGCCGAAAAGAAATTTCATGACGTGGTTCATCCGATTATCCCTATGACGTATTTCGCCGGCGTTTTTTATAAACTTAGATCGGGAACATAGTCGCGAACTCCGCAGCGGGAAATCCCAAACTCTTTTAGGGTTGCGCGCCGCGCGAATCGATTCGTTGTATTGACGTGAAATCGTCGTTCGTGATTTGTTCAACCGGAGCGCCGGTCACAGAACAAGTTCAGACGGGTTGCTTGGGGAACATGCAGGATGACAGGATTTTCGACCAACACTCTCTTGGTGGCGGTCGCGCTGAGCGCGATCACCACGACCGCGATGACGACGACCGCCTTCGCGGAAGCCGCCAAGCCGACGCCCTGGGTGCTGACGCCCGACATGGGATATGCCTACGACAAGGACGGCAAGACGTTTTCATACAAGATGGGCACCAACAACGCGGGACTGCTGCTCAAGGGAGCAAAGAAGGTGCCGAAGGGCACGCTGTTCTTTATCGGCCACAACGGTCAGCTCTACATGCGGACCGGGCCTTTCCTCGAAGCCGACGGCAAGTTCATGTTCGGATCGGATTGAGAAACGATCTGCGCGCCAGCTCCATCTATCTCGTAGCTCGACGTGCCGCGTTACTGGACGCTCCGCGTTCGCGGCATGACAGCGGGGCTGATACCGGCCGCTAAAACGACGACGCCAGTTCCTTTGCGCCAGGCAGGTAGCTGTTGCTGTCCATCCTGCTGTCGGTGACCGCCAAAAGTTTTGCGACCGTGTTGTGGCGGATCGCCACCGGATTGCGTTCGTAACCTGAGCGCTGGAAGAAATTCGAGGTCGGGACCTGCTCGCGCAACCCCTGCGGCATCGTCACCATATCCAGTCCAGTGCTGTCGCCGGTCAGATTCATCATCTCCAGTTCGGCGCCTGTGAGCGCGCGGCTGTAGCCCTTGGCGCGGGCAAAGACCACCGAAGTCAGGAGCTTGTGGGTTTGCAGCATCGGCCCGATGTCGATGTCCAGCACCATGGCATGCAGCGCCCAACCCTGCGGCGTATCGCCGAGCTTTTCGTGCTGCGCCCACTCGTCCGGCACCGATCGCGCCAGCGCCACCATCCGCTTCAGCACCGCGATCTTCTGATCGAGGGCCTGGCGCGGCGCGCCGGACAATCGCGCCGCTTTTTCCGTCAGCGCCTGAACGAATTCGCCGCCCTGTTCGGCAAGCAGCTCGACGCTGTTGGTGGTGAGCAGCTGGTTATAGCCGATCGCAGTCGAGATCGCGCGCGAAGCGGGTCGGGAGGCGCTCAGTCCCGATTGCATGTCGTGACTGCCGTTGCCGCCGGTCTCGAAGGAATAGACCCGCACCGCCTGATCCCGGGTGAGCCCGGCTGCGGATGCTACACGGGCATAGGCGCGCTTGAACTCGGTCTCGCTGGCGGGCCGCTGTGGCGCATACTGAAAATGCTGCGTAGCCGCCTTGAGGAGATCGGCCACCACTGGAATATACTTGCGCTCGCGGCGTGTCGGCTCCGGCTCGGCTGGCGATGGTTCCGGATTGGCCGGTCGCGCCGGCCCGCTATAGACCGGCGGCTGGATCAGCACATAATCATCAAGACCGATCGCCCGCTGTTCGCGCCGCTTGGCGTTGCGACCGCGCCGCTTTTCGGCAATCGAACTCCAATAGGCGACGGCGTCCTGCTCGAAGGCGGCGCGCGCCTGTTGGTATTCCGCAAGCTTGCGGCGGTACTCCGCGATCGCCTGCGGAGACGCGGCCTGCGCCATCGCGTCCGCTGTCGCCCCGGGGAGCGCGGCTAGATCCATGGCGACTGCTTGCGCCGCGATCAGCAGCAGCGCAAGCGCGTAGCCGAAACAACGAATCGCATGAGGGCGCATCGGATTGTTTTACCAATCGTATCGCGCAAGTCAGCCCCGAAATGTGGTCCAAAGTGAGTCCCGAAGCTCCTACTTCCAGGCGAATACCGGCTGCTCGAGGTCGGCCACGCGGGTATTTCGTCCGCCGAGCACTTCCCGAAACTGGTGGATCAGCGCCGCCGTCGGAGCGTGAATGCACAGGCCGGGGTGACGAAACCGGATCACGCGCCGATCGCTTTCGGGAATCGCGGTGAAGTCAAAGGCGTCGGGCTGCTCGATTTGTTCAAGCGCGATCCGATGCACCGAGGCGACCTCATTCGGATTCGGCGAAATCGCCGTGCTCGCCGTCGCCCAAACCACAACCGGCGTGATGAGATAGCCGGAGCGCGTCGGATAGTCGTCGAGCGAACCCAGCACATGCTCTTGACCGAGATTAAGACCAAGCTCCTCTTGAAGTTCGCGCAGCGCCGCCGCGACCTGCGTCTCGCCCTCGTCGCAGCGTCCGCCCGGCAGCGCCCATTGACCGCGATGGGCGCGCAGGCCCGACGCGCGCAGCGTCAACAGCAGCGCCGTTTCTCCCGGCGCCTCGGCTTCGACCAGCGCGATAGCGACAGCGGCTCGCCTCAGCGCCGTCGGGGTGTCGCTGGCGGGCAGCCGCGTAAACTCAGCGCATCGCTCCGCGATATTCCGCCTTGTGGCAATGTCGAACGGTCTGGTCATCCCGCTTGACTACAACACGGCGGCGATCGATGAAATGAGGCGAATGCCGAATTGATGGCCGGGACTCGAATGACTGTTATGACAGACAAGGCCAACCAGAAGCTCAAGGCGTCCGGTTGGACCATCGTCGAGACCACGGGGTTCCTGCATCTGATCGGACCGCTTTGGCAGCGTGTCGTCAATGGCGAGCATGAATATGCGCTGGTCGCCCAGGAAAAACACCACAACCGCCGCGGCCTGGTGCAGGGCGGGGTGCTTATGACGTTCGCGGACCGCACCTGTGGCATGAGCGCGCGCTTCGCATCGGACAGGCCAACGCTGGCCACGATCCAGATGGACACGCACTTCGTCGAGGCCGGCAAGATCGGCGAGATTCTCACCTCAAAACCACGCGTGGTGCGCTCGACCCGCAGCCTGATTTTCGTCAGCACGGAAGTAAAGGTGGGCGAGCGCTGTATCGCGATGGCCAACGGCGTGTTCAAGATTCTGAAGAACGATTGAGGGCGTGGGTTTCTCGCCGAGTTCTTGATGCTCCGTGCACCGCACGATTGCCTCGACGGGCAAATCAGACAAACCGCTGTCTAGTGCTGATCGGAAAAATTTATCGCTTTACGCTATGGTAGAAGCAGTAATAGAGCGAGCAGGTCCTGCTTCGAATGAGGGGCGTTTCGCGATCGTCACGAACGCGGGGTGGGATGCGGTGGACGTAGTGGTGCTTTTGACGAACAGCACCTAAGCGGACGGCGAAGTCGTGTGGTTCTGATGCCCCGACGCTGGCATCAAGTTGGCGGAGCGATCCGCTAAACGACGGTGGCAAACAAGCCCGGTCACCGGGAAGAGCACGAAGGAAACCGTTAAAACCATTGCGCGGGGAATGCCGGGCTGCTCCGGTGAACCTGTGGTGACTACCTCGTGTGCTTTTTTACTTTTTGCACGCGAGACTGCGGGTGCAGCGCGCACCCGGCATTCCCTGCGCCCTCTCTTTTGGGCCGAATGAATCTGCACAACTCGGGCGTTTTCACGCCGCGAGATCGCGAAGGTGTGTGTGATATTCCGGGTCCGTAAATTTGATCGTCATTGCGAGCGGAGCGAAGCAATCAATAGAACAACAAAGAAGGTGTGGATTGCTTCGCTCCGCTCGCAATGACGACCAATCGCTATGTCGCGGTTGTTTGAAAAGTGTGTGCGTTGCGATTCGTCTTGGCCACGTCCTTCGAGACGCGGCGAAAACGCCGCTCCTCAGGACGAGGCTCTGCTGTCTCACGTCAGCTAGACCCTCATGGTGAGGAGGCGCACCGCGCCGTCTCGAACCATGTGGCCCGACTGCAATGTCCTATTCAGGGAAATTGCATCACTAGCGCTCGCAACCAGGAACTGAAGCTAATATCTTGCCGATCGAGCATTCTCCAGAGGACCTCCCCGACATGCAATATCGTCAACTCGGCCGCAGCGGCCTGAAAATCTCGCCGATATGTCTCGGCACCATGATGTTCGGCGGGCCGACCGATGAGGCGACCTCGACGCGGATCGCTGCCAAGGCGCGTGAGGCCGGTGTCAACTTCATCGATACCGCCGATGCCTATTCAGCCGGCCATTCCGAAGAGGTGGTGGGTCGCGCGATTTCCAACAATCGGCGGAGCTGGGTGCTCGCCACCAAGCTTGCGAACGCGATGGGCGACGATCCGAACCGTGCCGGCCTGTCGCGGCGCTGGGTGCTGCAGGCCGCCGAGGAAAGCCTGAAGCGGCTCGGGACTGATTACATCGACATCTACTACCTTCACAAGGAAGACCATTCGACGCCGCTGGAAGAGACCGTGCGCGCGATGGGCGAACTGATCCAGAAGGGCAAGGTGCGCTATTTCGGGATTTCCAATTACCGGGCCTGGCGGGTCGCCGAAATCTGCAACATCTGCGACCGGCTCGGCATCGATCGCCCGATCGTCAGCCAGCCCTATTACAACGCGATGAACCGCATGCCCGAGGTCGAGCACTTCCCGGCCTGCAATTTCTATGGTCTCGGCATCGTGCCCTATAGCCCGCTGGCGCGCGGCGTGCTGACGGGCAAGTACCGAACCGACGCGCCGCCTGACAAGGACACGCGTGCGGGACGTAACGATACCCGCATGATGCAGACCGAGTGGCGGCCGGAGTCAATCAAACTGGCGCAGCAAATCCGCCATCACGCCGAGGCCAAAGGCATCACCGCCGGACAATTCGCGGTGTCGTGGGTGCTGAACTCTTCATTCGTCACCGGCGTGATCGCAGGCCCGCGCACCGAAGAACAGTGGGACGATTATATCCGCGCGCTCGACTATCGTTTCACCGCCGAGGATGAAGCGCTGATCGACCGCCTCGTCTCATCAGGCCATCCCTCGACCCCCGGTTATAACGATCCGGCGTATCCGATCGAAGGCCGCAGGGCTCGGACAGCAAACTGAACCGCCTCTCAGTCCTCGGTTTCGAGCCCGGTCGGCATCGGCACGTTCTCGGGCGAAAGCTTTATGCCGGCGGCAAGCGCCACGGTTTCCAGCAGCGCCGCAAAATCCTGATCGAGATAGGCGGCGGGGTTCTGCTTCAACGTCGCCGCGCCGAAATGGCTCTGCAGCGCCTCGCGCGTCGCAGCCGTGACCGGCATCGCCACATCGAGGTCACGGCCGGCCTTCAGCCCGAGATCGAGGTCCTTGCGCAGCAGCGCCGGGGTAAAGGTGGTGGTCCAATCGAGATTGACCAGCGCGTTGCTTTTGTACTTCGTAAAGGTCGAGCCGAGTACGCTGGCGTTCATGAACTCAAGAAAGGCGTGGCGCGGCACGCCTGCCTTTTGCGCCAGAACGGTGATCTCGGCGAGGTTCTGGATGACGACGCCGAGAAACACGTTGTGTGCGATCTTGCAGATGCGCGCCAACTCGCCCTCGCCGACGTAAGCCACGCCCGAGGCCGCGATGGTCGCCAGATACGGCTGCACCTGTTCGAAGGCTGGTTTTGGTCCCGAGGCCACCGATGAGAGCTTGCCGGCCTTGACGCATTTGCCGTTGCCGCTGACGGGCGCGCTGACGAAGTCGCAGCCCAATTGCTTGAGCTGCGCACGGATCGCTTCCGACTGCTCGATGCCGATCGATGAGCAGTCGACCAGGATTTTCGGCCGCGGACCGGAAGGGTTGGCGAGGAGGCCGTTTTGGCCGAAATAGACCTGTTCGAGATCTTTGCCGGCCGACACCATCGTGAACACGATGTCCTCGCCGGCAAGCTGGTTCGGGTGATCGACAATCCGCCCGCCCTTTTTCGCCAGCGGTTCGGCCTTGGCGCGGGTCCGGTTCCAGATCGCGACCGAATGGCCCGCCTTGAGCAAGCGCTCGGCCATCGGATAGCCCATGCGTCCCATGCCGATCCAGCCCAGTGAATGCTTTACCGCCATTTTCTTCTCCCTGGATTTTCAGCTCGTCCCCTGGAGCATAATCCGAAAGAAGCCGAGTTTCCTCCGATGCTCGATCAGAAAGGGCAGACCATAGCGCGATCATAACCTAATGGCGATTGACGATCGCAGAATTCTGCGCCGGACGCAGCGGTGTTCAGTGTCGGTGGCGGATCGACAAGGCCTGACCTTAGGCCTTGACCGCGACAACCTCACGAAACTGGCTTGACAATGCAAACTCTAAAGGCTGAAGCGACGGCGATGACATGGCGGGACGAAGAAGCAAGGGAATAGCCTCGGCTGGCAAGGGTCTACTGAACAGATAACCCTGGAGTTCGTCGCATTGGTGTCCTCTCAGAAAGGCGTCCTGTTCGGCTGTTTCGACACCCTCGGCGACGACCCTGAGATCCAACGCCTTGCCCATGCTGATGATGGCCTTGGCAATCGCCCGGTCTTCGCTGCTGTGTTCGAGGTCACGGACGAAGGAACGATCGATCTTGATCGTGTCGATCGGAAATTGCTTCATAAGGGACATTGACGAATAGCCGGTGCCGAAGTCATCGATAGCGAGCCGCACGCCGCGGCTTCGGATAGCGTCCAGCAGCTTGATCGCTCGATCGACGTTATGCATCACCATGCTTTCGGTGATTTCAAGCTGCAACAGGTGCGCCGGCATGCCGGTCGAACTCAGCACCTGATCGATATCGCGAAGCAGATTTTCGTGCAGGAATTGCCGTGGCGAGAGATTCACCGCCATTGAGATCGGGGGAAGACCATCGTGTTGCCACGACATATTCTGGGCGCACGCGGTCTTGAGGACCCAGAGGCCAATCGGAATGATCAGGCCGGTTTCCTCGGCGAGCGAAATGAACTGCATGGGGGAAGATCGCCCAGCTCCGGATGTGACCAACGCAGCAGGGCCTCGAGGCCGGTGATCCGGCCGGTCGCCACATCAACCTTGGGCTGATAGTGCAGGGTGAGCTGGTCGAGTTCTTCCGCGTGACGCAAGTCGGATTCGAGCGTCAGCCGCTCGATCGGCCGCGACTTGATCTCGGAGGAGAAGAAACGGAAATCGTTTTTGCCCTCTTCCTTGGCGAGGTACATGGCGATATCTGCGTTCTTGGTCAGGGTCAGCGAATCGCTGCCGTTTTCGGGAAATACGGCAATGCCGACGCTCCCCGTCGTGCGACACTCATGCCCTCCGAGCATTATGGGCAGCCGCAAGGCTGCTAGAATCTTGCGGGCGACTCCGGCGACTTCGTCACGATGGGAAATCTTATCGAGCATGATGACGAATTCGTCTCCGCCAAGCCGGGCCACCACGTCGCTATCGCGTACGCAATCCCGAAGCCTCTTGGCCATCTCGACCAGCAGCGTGTCACCTGCCGAGTGCCCCAGCGAGTCGTTGACCACCTTGAATCTATCGAGGTCAATGAACAACACCGCGCATTTATGCCCATCGCGTCGCGCCAGCTTGATCGACCGCTCAAATAGCTGATTGAACATCACACGATTGGGCAAACTGGTCAGGTCGTCGTGCGTTGCCAAATACCGGATGCGCTCGTTTGCCTGATTCTTCTCATCAACACGATCGAAGTTATCGAGCGCGAACGAGACGTTTTTTCCGATACGGGTCAAAAGCGCGATGATCTCCTTATCCATTGCAGTGGATTTGCTGAGGAAAAACAAGATTACGCCGACACTCTCGCCGCTCTTGATGAGCGGCACGGCGCAGGTCGCAACCACTCCGCCCTCGATGCACGTTTCCCACCACGGTTTACCCTGCTCGGAGTTGAGGATGTCTTCGTTGACTTGGGTGGTTTGAGTCCGGAACGCCTTGCCGCAAACCCCATTGCCATAAGTATTTTCTTGATCGATCGAGAACCGCGTCTCCTTCATCTGCTCGACGCTTTCACCAGTGCCGACCACGGGTCGTAACCGACTAGTCCCTGGCTCAAGCAAAAGAACGACTGC
>VAZS01000096.1 GCA_005884855.1 Alphaproteobacteria bacterium
ATGATGTAAAACTGATCGTGTTGTCGAATGTCGGCCATATGATTCAGAACGCCGCACCCGACCTCGTGATCCAGGAAATCGAGTCCATGATCGGCAAGCTCGCGCAAAACACGGCGGTCGCTGCTAACTAACAGCCCTTCACTCGGGAGCTTCAATATTCCAAACTCGGGAGCTTCAATATTCCAACTATTTGGTTTTACCGTCCTTATCGTGTTGCGCAAGGAATGCCCAGAGATCGTTGATTTCCTTTTCGTTCTTGATACCGGCAAATACCATTTTCGTGCCGGGGATTTTGGCTTTGGGGTCCTTGATGTATTCCTTGAATTCGGTCTCGCTCCAGGTGATGCCGGAATTCTTGTTGGCATCCGAATAGGTATAGTCCGGCGCCGTGCCGGCCTTGCGGCCATCCAGCCCGTTGAGCTCCGGGCCGACCTTGTTCTTGGCGCCTTCTCCGATCGCGTGGCAGGCCATGCATTTGTTGAACGAGGTCTTGCCAGCCGCGACGTCCTGCGCCAGCGCGGTGGACGCCTCTGCGGACAAGACGATGACGACCAGCGCGCTCAAAGTCAGTTTTTTCATAGTGTGCTCTTGGTCAGTTTCGGGGAGGCAGCCGCCGTTGTGCCATGGGGCGCTCGCGATCGACAAGCCGTGAAACGCTTTCGGGTTTCATCGGGGCTACCTACGTCTTTCGAATAGCTGACATTCCGGGTCGGCGAAGCTACCCAAAGCCGTGCAGACGTGCTTGATTCCTCATGATAAATCGGCAAGCGGCAACATGCTCAACCGAAACGCCGGGGAGACGTGCCGTACGAGTCCGATGGTCTGATGTCGTATCACCAGCCCCCGATGGTGGTGGTGCTGCCCGACACCACCGAGCAGGTGTCTCAAGTTCTGAAATACTGTTTCGAACAGGGCATCAAGGTGGTGCCGCGCGGCTCCGGGACTTCGCTGTCAGGCGGCGCGTTGCCGCTGGCCGATGCCGTGCTGCTCGGGCTCGGCAAATTCAAACGCATTCGTGAGATCGATTTCGACAACCGCGTTGTCGTGACAGAGCCTGGGGTGACCAATCTCGCGATCAGCGAGGCGGTCGCCCATGCCGGATACTACTATGCGCCCGATCCGTCATCGCAGATTGCTTGCTCGATCGGCGGCAATGTCGCGGAGAATTCCGGCGGCGTGCATTGTCTGAAATACGGCATGACCACCAACAACGTGTTGGGGTGCGAGATCGTGCTGATCACCGGCGAAATCATCAGGGTTGGCGGCAAGTCCGCCGAGGCCAGCGGCTACGATTTGATGGGAATCATCACGGGGTCCGAGGGCCTGCTCGGCGTCATCACTGAGGTCACGGTGCGGATCCTGCAGAAGCCAGAAACGGCCCGGGCGGTGATGGTCGGTTTCGCGCAGGTCGAAGCGGCCGGCGAATGCGTGGCGCGGATCATAGGCGCAGGAATCATTCCCGGCGGCATGGAAATGATGGACAAACCGGCCATCCACGCTGCCGAAGCATTTGTCCATGCCGGATACCCGCTCGATGTTGAGGCGCTTTTGATCATTGAACTCGACGGTCCAGGCGTCGAAGTAGACGAACTGATCAGGCGCGTTGAGGCGATCGCGAAAGGCTGCGGCTCGACCACCGTCCAGATTTCCGCCTCCGAGGCCGAACGCAATCTGTTCTGGGCCGGGCGCAAGGCGGCTTTTCCCGCGGTCGGACGGATTTCGCCAGACTATCTCTGCATGGACGGCACCATTCCGCGCGGCAAATTGCCGGAGGCGCTGGCGCGAATCCGCGACCTCTCCGCAAAATACGATCTTCGCGTTGCCAATGTTTTTCATGCCGGCGACGGCAACCTGCATCCGCTCATTCTTTTCGATGCCAATAAGACCGATGAAATGCAGCGCGCCGAAGCCTTTGGTGCCGACATCTTGCGGGTCTGCGTCGAACTTGGCGGCGTGCTGACCGGCGAACACGGCGTCGGCATCGAAAAACGCGACCTGATGCCGGAGATGTTTAGCGACATCGATCTCAACCAGCAGCAGCGGCTGAAATGTGCGTTCGATGCGCAGGGCTTGCTGAACCCTGGGAAGGTGTTTCCGACGCTTCATCGCTGCGCCGAACTCGGCCGCATGCACGTCCATGCTGGCAAGCTGGCCTTTCCTGAACTCCCGCGGTTTTGAGCAACAGGGCGTGGATACTCTCAAAGTTCGTGACGCAAAGGATGTGGAAGACGCCGTGCAGGCGGCGATTGCCAGCGAGCAACCGCTGGAAATCATCGGTAACGGCTCGAAGCGGCTGATCGGCCAGCCCATGGCTACCAATGCGCTGCTCGATTTGTCGTCGCTCAATGCAGTGACATCCTACGAACCCAACGAGTTGATCATCACGGTGCAGGCCGGCGCGCCGGTGGCTGACGTGCAGTCGCTGATCGATTCCAGGAATCAGCAGTTTGCGTTCGAGCCGATCGACACCGCGCCGCTGCTGGGCACCGCGAACCAGGCAACGATCGGCGGCATGATCGGGGCGGGCCTTGCCGGTCCCCGGCGCATCAAGGCCGGTGGCGCCCGCGATCATCTGTTGGGTGCGCACGGCGTGTCCGGTTTCGGTGACAGCTTCAAAGCCGGAGGGCGGGTGGTGAAGAACGTCACCGGCTACGATTTGTGCAAACTTCTGGCGGGATCCTGGGGCACCCTCGCGGTCATGACGGAAGTGACGTTGAAGGTGATGCCGCGACCGGAAAGCGAGCGCACGTTGGTCTTGCGGGGACTCGATGACGCCAGCGCAAACCGGACAATGACAGCGGCGCTGGGATCGCCATTCGATGTGTCCGGCGCGGCGCATGTGCCTGGCTCGGTGTTCCATGTAGCTGCCACTGAACTTGGCGACCTTGGATCGCCGGGAGAGGCGGTAACCTTGTTGCGGCTGGAGGGGATTTTGGCATCAGTCGTCCACCGCGCGGCAGCGCTTGGCAAGCTGCTTGCGCCGTTTGGCGCCGCGCAGGTCCTCGAGGACGCCGCCTCCGCGACGGTGTGGAGTTCGGTTCGAGATGTGGTGCCGTTCGCGGCCAACGGCGCGCTGGGGGCGTGGCCGGTGTGGCGCATCGTTTGTCCACCGGCGTCTGGCGGTGCACTCGGCGAACGGCTAGCGCGTGACAGCGGTGGCGAGGTAATTTATGACTGGGGCGGTGGCCTGATCTGGGCGGCGCTGCCTCCTAGACCTGACGCCCAGGTCGCGCTCGTACGTCAACGCGTCAATGCCGTCGGCGGTCACGCAACGTTGGTGCGTGGGTCCGACGAGCTACGGCGCAATGTGGATGTATTCCATCCCCAGCCGGCGGGTCTTGCCGCCTTGAGCGAACGGGTCCGCCAAAGCTTCGATCCTAAAAACATTCTCAATCGTGGCCGAATGAGCCGAAATTCCGCGACATGAAGACCGAATTCAGCATCGCTCAGCTCGCCAATCCCGATATCGCGGAAGCCGACAAGATCTTACGCGCCTGCGTGCATTGTGGATTTTGCACCGCGACCTGTCCGACCTATGTGCTGCTCGGCGACGAACTGGATAGTCCGCGGGGCAGGATTTATCTGATCAAGGAGATGCTGGAGAAGAACCGCCCGCCGACCCGCGAGGTGGTCAAGCACATCGACCGTTGCCTTTCCTGCCTTGCCTGCATGACCACGTGTCCCTCCGGTGTGAACTACATGCACCTGGTCGACCAGGCGCGGGTAAGGATCGAAAAGGAATATACCAGGCCGCTGAGCGAGCGAGTGCTGCGGAAGGCTCTCGCCTGGGTGCTGCCGCGGCCCGGCCTGTTTCGTGCCGCCATGATCCTGGCGCGGTTTACGCGGCCGCTCAGCACGCTCTTGCCCGCTGCCAAGACCGAATCGCCGACCCCGACTTTGTTGCGGCGATTAAATGCCATGCTGGCGCTTGCGCCGCGCAGCCTACAGCCACCCGGAGCGTCCGCCGGACGTGTTTTTGCAGCCCAGGGCGAAAAGCGCGGACGGGTCGCCTTGCTGCAGGGCTGTGCGCAACAGGTACTGGCGCCCCGCATTAATCAGGCCGCCATCAACCTGCTGACGCGCCACGGCATCGAGGTGGTGCTGGTAAAGGATGAACAATGCTGCGGGGCGCTGACCCATCACCTCGGAGACGACGAGGATGCGCTGGGGCGCGCGCGGGCCAACATCACAGTTTGGCTCAAAGAAGCCGAGCAAAACGGCCTGGATGCCATCCTGGTGACAACATCCGGTTGCGGCACGGTGATCAAGGATTATGGCTACATGCTGCGTGAAGACCGCGATTTCGCCGCGGCCGCCGCGAAAATATCGGCGCTGGCTATGGACATCAGCGAATATGTCGTCCGCATTTCGCTGCAGCCAGCGCAGCAACCTCGCGACATCGTGGTCGCGTATCACTCGGCGTGTTCGCTGCAGCACGGACAGCAACCTCGCGACATCGTGGTCGCGTATCACTCGGCGTGTTCGCTGCAGCACGGACAGAAAATCACCCAAGCTCCGAAAGAATTGCTTTCCAAAAACGGATTCGTGGTGAAAGATGTGCCGGAGAGCCATTTGTGTTGCGGCTCGGCGGGGACCTACAACATTCTCCAGCCTGATATTGCGAACCAACTGCGCGACCGGAAGGTCGCCAACATTGCGATGGTCACCCCGGACATGATTGCCGCGGGCAATATTGGATGCATGGTGCAGATTGCGAGCGGTACGTCAGTTCCTGTGGTGCACACGATTGAGCTTCTCGATTGGGCGACAGGCGGTCCCAAGCCAGGAATAAACTAATCCATGGCCCTCGTGTGTGAGGCGGACGTGTTGAAACGCTCGATGGATATTGGTGAGCGGCAACAGGAGGATCACGATGGCTAAAGGCAGAAAGAAGAAGGCTGGCAAAAAGGCTAAAAAAGCCAGGAAAAATGTCGTAGCGGCCAAGAAAAAGTCCGCTAAGAAATCTTCGAAGAAATCCGCAAAAAAGACCGCGAAGAGGGCAGTCAAGTCGGCAAAAAGATCGGCCAAAAAGTCGGCGGCTCCGAAAAAATCAGCGAAGAAGGCTGCTGCCAAGAGCAGCGCCGCAAAGAAGAAAGCGGCTCGGAAGCCCGCTGCATCAAGGCCCGCGGCGCCATCGCCTGACGCTGGGCCGGCTCCCGCAGCGATTGCGGCGCCGCCGAGTTGGGCCACACCGAGCGCGGCACCGTCTTGGGGGCATTCGGCAGAGAGCCCGGCACCCGCGGCCGAGGACGACAACTGACTCGAGTGTTTCGCGACCGCGTGGGATGAAGCTTTAAGGCCGCAGCGTTCAGCGCTGCGGCCTTAATATTTCGCGATGGGACGAAGATGCGGGGGTAGCCATTTCGGACGATTCGCTCGGTCGACTTCCGATATTGCTCAAACCGGAAGGCCTGCAGCGGCCTGCGGCGGCATGTCAGGCCTGCCAAAACAGCTGAAAAATCGTCAAAATTGTTGTCGGAATGCAACACCTGCTGAATACATGTTCCCCAAAGTCAAAAACGCCCAAAAAGGCGGCACATGCTTGTCTTTTTTGCTTCACGGTCGTGATGGCGCGTTCCAAATTGGGATCAGCTAAACGAATTTGGCTGCAGTATCGGTTATCGCTTGTCCCTGGGGGCGCCGGAATCGGGCTGATCTTTGAATCTGATGGGGATCGTCATGAAGAAAATGGCTTGGTTGGCAACGACGCTGGCAATGGTATCGGCACCCGCTCTCGCGGCGGATATGTCCTTGAAGGCTGTCAAGGCGCCGCCGCCTCCTGCTTTCGAGCCTTGGGATATCGCATTCGGCAGCGCGCTTATGAACGACTACATCTTCCGCGGCATCACGCAGTCCAACCATAAGCCGTCGGTCGCCGCCTATTTCGAGCCGCGCTACAACATCAACAAGGATGTGCAGCTCTACATCGGCGCTGCCGGCGAGAGCATCTCATTCCCGAACCGTGCCGCCGCTGAGATCGACATCTACGGCGGTATCCGCCCGACCATCGGCATGTTTGCCTTCGACTTCGGTCTGTGGGGCTACATTTATCCAGGTGGACAGTGCTTCGGTTCGCAAGGAGCTACGCTCCAAGGCAATTGCGCGATTTTCGGCGGCAATACAGATTTCGGCGAACCAGCAGGGGGTCTGCCGATCAATGGCAACTTCGCCAAAAAGAGTGCGAGCTTTTATGAAGGGTATGCCAAGGTCAACGTCACCCTCAATGATCAGTTTCAGATCGGCCTCAACGAGTATTATTCGCCGAACTTCCTGAACCTCGGCGCCTGGGGCAACTACGCGTCGATCACGGGCAAGTGGACCGCGCCCAGCACGACGTTCGGCGCCAGCGGCTTTGGCATGTATATCTCCGGCGAGTTCGGCCGTCAGTGGCTCGGAACATCCGATGCGTTTTATGGGACCACTGTGGGCACGGCTTTTGGCGGACCGTTCCCAAATGGCATTCCGGAACCCAGCTATAACACGTGGAATATCGGTGTAGGCTTCACCTACAAGGTCTTCACCCTGGATCTGCGCTACTCCGACACCAATCTCTCGAAAGGCGATTGCAATGCCTTCACCAGTGATTACACCGCCACCAGGACTGGCTTCGTAACGGCGATCAACCCCGGCGGATTCGGCTCCAACTGGTGCGGCGCGGCGGGTATCGTCAAGCTGTCGGCTGACCTGACGGCGATGACCAACCTCAAGTAACATTCTCAATTCGAGACAAAGGGGCGGCAGAGCGATCTGCCGCCCCTTTCATTTGAAAGATGAACGGTGCAGAGGCTGCAGGGCGAGGCCGATACGATCGCTCAACAACCAAGCCTCAAATGAACCGAACTAACGACATAATCCCGGCTCGCATCTCAACATTACGGGATGATGATTGCGGGAAATAATTGCGGGACTTAGTCCAAAATTAAGTTGTGTTTGCTGTGCTGCCGAGATTCGATGTCGCCATCATGCAAGCTGTGATTCGCGCACAACAACCGGTGTCCGATCGCTGCAAGGAATGCGGCAAGCAGCCGAGGTTTGTGACTAGTATCCTGGACCCGCTGACCGGGCGAACATTCGCGGCTGTGAGGTCGTCCGTCTCACGCCAATGGCGCATCGCTGGATGACTTCACGCCCTCCGCCTGGTTCTGCAGCACAAATCGATCGCCCTCCCGACGCAGCACGACCTTGCGCTGATGGAAGGCCTCCAGCGTCGAGCGATGACCGATTGAGACAATGGTGGTTCTCGGCAGTCTCTTCTCGAGCAGCTTGTAAAGAGCCGCCTCCGAGGCTTCATCCAGCGATGCGGTCGCCTCGTCGAGGAAGAGATATTGCGGCTGATGCAAGAACGCTCGCGCGAGCCCAAGGCGCTGCTGCTCGCCCAGCGAGAGCATGCGATTCCAGTGCGCTTCCTCGTCCAGTCTTGAAGCGAGCTGCGGGAGGCCCACTGCAATCAAAATTTCCCTGACCCGATCCGAGCTGAATGCGCCCACTTCCGCCGGGTAGACGATAGCGGCGTACAGTGAACCGACCGGGAAATACGGCCGCTGTGGCAGCATCATCAGGGTTGCTTTTGCCGGGATCGCAATCGAGCCGCTGCCGAACGGCCAAATCCCGGCGATGGCCCGGAACAGGGTTGACTTGCCCGCGCCGGACGGCCCGATCACCAAAGTGCGCTGATTGCCCAGGATGGTGAAGCTGTCGGCCGAAACCAGCGGCGTGCCATTCGGCAGATTCACCAGCAGCTTCTGCAGATGTATGTTGTCGCGGCCCGCCGACGAGAGGACGCCAATTGAACTGGTGCTGATTGCTTCCGCCGCAGCGCTCTTGATTGCAGTCTCAAATCCGTCCAGTCGCGCAACGACCGCTCGCCATTCCGCCAGCGTGCGATAGGTTGAAACGAAAAACGATAGCGCGGTTTGCACGCTGGAAAAGGCTGAGGCGGTCTGCATCATGCCACCCAGCTGGATCTTGTTCGCAAAATAGGCCGGCGCCACCAGAATGTAGGGGAAGATCACCGCGGCTTGCGCATAGCTCGACGTAAACGCCGTCAGGCGCTTGGTCCGCCGCATGATCATATACCAATTCCCGACGACCCGGCCGAAACGCTCGGAAAGCCGCTGCCGTTCGGCGCTCTCTCCCTGCAACAGCGCAATCTGTTCGGAGTTTTCGCGCACCCGAACCAGGTTGAATCGAAAATCGGCTTCGAAGCGCTGCTGCTGGAAATCGAGGTTGACCAACGGCGAGCCGATCCACTGGGTGAGCGCCGTTCCGAAGATTGCATATATCAACGCGCCCCATACCAGATAACCGGGGATCTCGAATTCGGCGC
>VAZS01000097.1 GCA_005884855.1 Alphaproteobacteria bacterium
GGCGCAGAAGGTCCTCAAGATCGGGCGGCCTCGGTCCGACCGGTTGCGGGCCGGAGCCCCACGGCCCTTTCGGACCCGAGCCCCACGGGCCTCCTCCTTGATTCTTCCACGGCATCGATTGTCTCCTCGGCGGGGCGCTC
The DNA here is from genome assembly GCA_005884855.1 of Alphaproteobacteria bacterium. Classification (GTDB taxonomy): domain Bacteria; phylum Pseudomonadota; class Alphaproteobacteria; order Rhizobiales; family Xanthobacteraceae; genus Bradyrhizobium. The sequence goes on from VAZS01000097.1 coordinate 141, forward strand.
AAGGGCAGTCGCCCGGCCTCGCATATCTGAACGGCTTTATAGGGGACCGCTCCCGCCCTTACAACGCAAGCTTCTGGCTCGAAGCAGCTATGCCGGGCGCGTTAATTGTCAACGTAAACATTACGGAAGGAAGTTAATTCGCGTTTCGCCGACGATATGTCACATAGGAGAAATCGGCGCTGTCGTCCGGACCGGCCGGATAACGCTCGCGCGCTACCTCTTTCCAGACAGCCGCGTCAATTAAGGCAAAACAGGTATCGCCCTCGGGTCGGGCGTGCACCTCGGTAACTTCCAGACGGTCTGCAATTTCCATCCATTCCGAGTAGATTTGCGCACCGCCGATCACGGCAATTTCAGTGGCGAAACGTCGCAGCGCCTCACCCCGCGCGGTCGCGCGGGCGTCCGCGGCCGAAGTGGTGACTACCGCGCCGCGAGCGCGAAAACTTGCATCGCGCGTGACTACGATATTGGTGCGCCCCGGAAGCGGCCTGCCGATCGATGCGAAGGTCTTGCGGCCCATCACCACCGGCTTTGCCATGGTCATCGCCTTGAGGCGTTTCATGTCGCTTTTCAATCGCCAAGGTATCGCGCCGCGACAGCCGATCACGCCATTGTCGGCGACGGCGACGATGAGAACGATTTCAGGAGAAACGTTGGCAGTCGCGGTCACACAGCGACCTCGGCCTTGATGTGCGGATGCGGGTCGTATCCAACGAGCGTGAAATCTTCGTAGCGGAATGCGAAGATGTCCTTAACATCGGGATTGATCTTCATCACGGGAAGCGGCCGCGTCGCGCGTGTCAGTTGCAGCCGCGCCTGCTCGAGGTGGTTGGAATAAAGATGCACGTCACCGAAGGAGTGCACGAAGTCGCCCGGCTTCAGCCCAGTCACCTGCGCCACCATCATCGTTAGCAACGCGTAGGATGCGATGTTGAAGGGTACGCCTAGAAAAACGTCGGCCGAGCGCTGGTAGAGCTGGCACGACAGTTTTCCGTTGGCGACATAAAACTGAAACAAGCAATGACACGGCGGCAGCGCCATCTTATCGACATCGGCCGGGTTCCATGCGCTGACGATCAGGCGGCGCGAATCCGGATTGCGCCGGATCATTTCGATGACGTCTGATATCTGGTCGATGCGGCGTCCATCTGGCGCCGGCCAGGACCGCCACTGCGATCCATACACTGGGCCGAGATCGCCATTAGCGTCGGCCCATTCGTCCCAGATCGAAACGCCATGGTCTTTGAGATATTTGATATTGGTGTCGCCGGCCAGAAACCACAGTAATTCGTACACAATCGCCTTGAACGGCAGCTTCTTGGTCGTCAGCATCGGGAATCCGGCGGCCAGATTGAAGCGCATCTGATGACCGAAGATCGACAGCGTGCCGGTGCCGGTGCGGTCATTTTTCTCCGCGCCGTCAGAGAGAATTCGTTCCAGCAGGTCGTGGTACTGGTTCATAATGTAACGTCATGAGCTCTGTAGAAAGCGAATTTACCGCCGGGCCCGCCGTTCAACACTGACGACTCGGCTGGCCCGCGTCGATTATACCCGGAAAAATGGGCATTCGGTCCACAAACGCAAGAGATGCCGAGCAGGGGCACCGACCCGTCAGGTTTCGGATTCCACGAATACCTCGTCGCGTTTCTTTCGTAGCGAGGGCAACACCGCCAGTACCAGCAGGAATGCGGCGATCGCCATCAGCGTCGCCGAGAGCGGCCGGGTAAGGAATACCGTCCAGTCGCCGCGCGAAATCAGCAGCGCCCGGCGCAGGTTTTCTTCCATCAGCGGTCCGAGCACCATCCCGAGCAACAGCGGTGCCGGTTCGAAATCGTGTTTGATGAGCCAATAACCGAGCAGGCCGAAGGCGCCTGCCAGCACCACGTCCACGGGCGCGTTGTTGATGGAGTAGATGCCGATCGCGCAAAAGATCACGATTGACGGGTACATTAGCCGATACGGAACCCGCAACAACCGCACCCAGATTCCGACCAGCGGCAGGTTGATGATGATCAGCATCAGATTGCCGATCCACATCGAAGCGATCATGCCCCACACCAGGTCCGGCTGTTTCTGCATCACCTGCGGTCCCGGCACGATGCCGTGAATTGTCATTGCGCCGACCATCAATGCCATTACCGCGTTGGGCGGGATGCCAAGCGTCAGCAGCGGGATGAACGAGGTCTGCGCCGCAGCATTATTGGCGCTTTCCGGCGACGCCACACCTTCGATCGCGCCGCGGCCGAAGCGCGAAGGGTCCTTTGCGATCTTCTTCTCGAACGTATAGGCCGCGAACGAGGCGATCACCGCGCCACCGCCCGGCAGAATGCCAAGGATCGACCCCAATATCGTGCCGCGGACAATTGCGGGCGCCGAATCGATCAGGTCTTTTTTGGTCGGCATTAACCCGGTGATCTTCTGCTGCACCAGTTCGCGATCCATTTCGGCGCCGGCATCGAGGTTGCGGATGATTTCCGCGAATCCGAACACACCCATCGCTACCGTGGCGAAGCCGAGACCGTCAGCAAGTTCGGGAATGTTGAAGGCCATCCGCGAAGCGCCGGTCTCGATATCGGACCCGACCATCGACAGCAGCAAACCGAACACGATCATGGCGATCGCCTTCAGCACCGATCCCTTGGCCAGCACCACCGCGAAAATCAGACCCAGCACCATCAGCGAGAAATATTCGGCCGGCCCGAACGCCAGCGCGAGTTTCGTCAAGGGCGCTCCGAGCACTGCAATCAGCACGGTCGCCACGCACCCAGCGAAGAACGAACCGATCGCCGCAATAGCGAGCGCCGGACCGGCGCGACCCTGCTTGGCCATCTGGAAGCCGTCCAGGGTGGTCACTACCGAGGTCGCCTCACCGGGAATATTGACCAGGATCGACGTGGTCGAGCCGCCATATTGCGCGCCGTAATAGATGCCGGCCAGCATGATCAATGCCCCGACCGGCGGCAGGCCGAAGGTAATGGGCAATAGCATCGCCACAGTGGCGATGGTGCCTATCCCCGGCAGCACGCCCACCAGCGTACCGACCAGCGCGCCGATCAGACAGAGCAGGAGATTGATAGGCGTGAACGCGACACCGAATCCGAGGGCCAGATTGGAAAAAAGCTCAGCCATTATGCCCTCACGGAACCAGAAAACGCGGGAAGAGCTGCAGTGGCAGCCCCAGCGCATAGGGGAAAAGCAGACTGCACCCGATAGTGAGGCAGATACCGACGATGATGGTTTCCTTCCACCGGGTCTCCGGGGTGCCGAGCGCCGAGATGACGAAACTTGCAAATGCCGAGATCACCAGACCCAGAGGCCGAATGGTGACCGCGAACGAGAGAATCGAGAGCGAGACGAACAGCGGCCCTCGCCAGGCGTAGGTCGCCAGATGCGGGCCCTCGGACACCACCCCGACGACCATCACCGCGAACCCCAGTCCGAGCAGCAGACCAGCAAACATCCGCGGGGCGGTTCCGGCGCCGAATGAAAATCCATGCATGCCCTGCAGATCGCTCGAAGCCCAGAATGCGAACAGCGCGATCGCCATCAGCGCTATCCCGCCAACGAAGTCCTGCGGTCCGCGCACCCACCTCGGCATGATCGAGCGGCCCGGGCCGTGGCTCGGCGTATCACTCATCAATAACTCCCCGCACTCGGGCTTTGCGCCCGTTCTGTTTGGATAACATGTCTATTCAGACGATCTTGCGTACCGATATTCATCATATAACGCCAGCAAAACCCAAAAAGGCTCCGGCCAGCAAGAGCCAGAGCGGATTAAGTCGTGTGGCGAACGCCAATGCCGCCGTGGCAGCGGTGAGCAGTCCCGCAACCCAGGTGCGATCCGCACTCAATGCCAAGATCAGACCGCTCGCGCCCATCAGCCCGATGGAAAGCGGCACCAGCGCCGCCTGAACGATGGCGGGCCAGCGCCACCCGGCCGAACGCCTCAGCAGTCGGCTCACTCCATACGCGAGCACGGCGGTCGGAACGCACATCGCAAGCGTTGCGGCGAGCGCGCCGCCCAAGCCTGCGACGGAATAGCCGATGAGCGTGACAATCAGCACGTTGGGCCCCGGCGAGAGCTGGGATATTGCGAACACATCGGCGAATTGCTTGTCGGTCATCCAGTGCTGGACCTCGACCGCAACCCGGTACATCTCCGGAATCGCGGCATTCGCGCCACCTACCGCAAACAGCGACATCAACCCGAACGTCCAAACCAGTGTCAAAACAGGATTGTTTTCCGAACTCATGCCGAAACCCGCCGCCGTGTAACAAAGGTCATGGCGATGCTGAGCGGGATCGCGACCAGCAATACCGCCGGCAATGGCAGCCGCAGCAATCCGATTGCGATAAACACCGCCAGCATCACAAGCAGGCCGACGAAATCGCGGTCGCGGATCAGCGGCATCATCATCCGGAACACCACGGCTATCAGCAGGCCGACCGCCGCGCAGGACACTCCCGCCAAAATACGCCGAAGTGCATCGATTTGGCCGAAACGCGAATAAAGGGCGGCCAACACAGTGACAATGACGATGGGAGGCCCGAGCAGTCCAGCGAAGGCTGCAATGCCTCCGGCCACACCGCGGAAGCGGGATCCAAACACCACCGACAGGTTGACGACGTTGGGGCCAGGCAGGAAGTGACAAAGCGCGAAGGTCTCGTTGAACTCCTCGGCCGTCATCCAGCGGTGTTGCTCGACGATGCCGCGCCGCGCCCAGACCAGCACGCCGCCAAAACCGGCCAGCGACATCTTGGCGAACGCCATGAACAGCGCGATCAGGCTGGGCGGGACTGATGTCGGGAGTTCCGGCGCTACGATTGTGGCCGGCGGCGAATCCGGGGACATGGACCGAGATTTAGAACGCTGTCCGTGCCACGCCAACCTGATTTGCCCGGTTCCAGCCCGGAAACCCGCGGCACGGGTACTATTTTTCTCAAGTTTTGCACCCTATATTGGGCGTGCCGGTTCGCCGGCTATGGAAATAAATTGCCGTCGTAATAAACCATTCGGACCCGGGGGCAGTACCCGGCGCCTCCACCAAAACCCGGACCAGTCGTGGCTGACGGGTTTCGGCGGGGGCGAAACAGGATCGACGAGGGCGTAAAGGGCGTGTTTTTTCCCGGTATAGTTCCGCCGTTATCGGGCTATGCAATAGTTGCAAACGACAACTATGCTCCGGTTGCTCAGGCCGCGTAAGCGGTTTGAAAAACCAAGTCTAAAGTCCTAGTGGGTTAAGCTCCGCTAGGCGGGGTTCGGAGGCACCTGGCAACAGAAGCCTCCACTTCATTCGCCTGATCTCGCGCGCGCGTAAAAAAGCGGGAACTAGTATCAAAACCGAAGCGAAAGCTGCTTCATGAAGCGCCGTGCGATTCGCTCTGTCCGCAGGCTGTGGTGGGGCGCCGGTTATTGTTGGCATCTCCGCAAGCCTGCTGACCTTGGCCCCGCCCCGGGGTAGCATAAGTAACGGGCGAGTCGGAGACCGGCCTCGCGCTTTGGGGATCGGCGGCATTAAATTCGACAGGACTTACTATGGCGACCGATCATATTCGATACGACGTGCTGGCGCGTGACGCGCTGCGCGGAGTACTGCGCCGCGTCTTGAGCGACGCAGCCGAGCACGGCCTGCCGGGGGATCATCATTTCTTCATCACATTTCTGTCGACCGCCGAGGGCGTTAAGTTGTCGCCGCGGCTGCTCGCGCAATATCCGGAAGAGATGACCGTGATCCTGCAGCACCAGTTCTGGGATCTGGTGGTCACCGAGGATCGTTTTGAAGTCGGCTTGTCCTTTGGAGGAGTCCCGGAGCGTCTGGTCATTCCTTTCAACGCGATCAAGAGCTTCTTCGACCCCTCGGTTCAGTTCGGCCTGCAATTCGAGCCCTCCGAGACCGCCGCTGAAATGCCGGCGACGAACCTTCCGGCGGTCGCTGCTCCATCGGGCCTGCCCGTTGCCGCACCTGCACCCGAAAATCAGGATGAGCCTGGCAAGCCCAGCGAGGGTGCGGAAGTCGTTCGGCTGGATCGCTTCCGCAAGAAATAATCCGCGCAGCAAACCCGCGCTATCATGTAGAATCAAGGGCCGCCCGGAGTTCGCGTGAGCGTTCCGCGTTATGGTGGGCGTCGCGCAACGGACATATTCATGGCTCGATCCAAAGCATTCCCGCCCTCCCCTTCTACGCGCAGCGAAACCGACAGCTTCGGCCCGATCGATGTTCCCGCCGATCGGTACTGGGGCGCGCAGACCGAGCGCTCACGGCAGAATTTCCGGATCGGCCAGGACCGTATGCCGATCGCGATCGTCCATGCGCTCGGAATCGTCAAGCTGGCGTCCGCCGAAACCAATCGCGAGCTGGGGCTCATTGACCAGAGCCGGGCCGGCGCCATCATCCGCGCCGCGCGCGAGGTGATCGACGGCAAGCTCGACGATCACTTTCCGCTGGTTGTCTGGCAGACCGGCTCGGGCACCCAAACCAACATGAACCTCAATGAGGTGATCGCCAATCGCGCCAACGAGCTGCTTGGCGGCAAGCTCGGCGCCAAGCAACCTGTTCATCCCAACGATCACGTCAACATGAGTCAGTCGTCGAACGACTCGTTCCCGACCGCCATGCACATTGCCGCGGCGATGCACATCGCAGCCGATCTGATCCCGGCGCTGGACGGATTGCATCGCGCGCTTCGCAAAAAAGAAAAGGCCTTCGCTGGCATCGTCAAGATCGGGAGAACGCATACTCAGGATGCGACACCGCTGACGCTGGGCCAGGAATTCTCCGGTTACGCCGCCCAAGTCGAGAGCGGCATTAAACGGCTGAAGGTGGCGATCGATGAGCTTTATCCGTTGGCGCAGGGCGGCACGGCGGTAGGAACCGGGCTCAATTCGAAACCGAAATTTGCCAAGGCGTTTGCCAGGCATGTCGCAACCATCACCAAACTGCCCTTCACCAGCGCCGCCAACAAATTCGAGGCGCTGGCCTCCAATGACGCCTACGTCTTTGCCCACGGCGCCATCAATTCGGTTGCGACCGCCCTGTTCAAGGTCGCCAATGACATCCGCCTGCTCGGCTCGGGCCCGCGTTCCGGTCTTGGCGAACTGATTCTGCCGGAAAACGAGCCGGGCTCTTCAATCATGCCGGGCAAGGTCAATCCGACCCAATGCGAAGCAATGACCATGGTGTGCTGTCAGGTGTTCGGCAACCACACCGCGGTTACGGTCGCGGGGAGCCAGGGACATTTTGAGCTGAACGTCTACAAGCCGGTGCTGGCATATTGCATGATGCATTCCATCCAATTGCTGAGCGATGCCGCGCGCTCGTTCACACAGCACTGCATCGAGGGAATACGCGCCGACGAGAAACGCATTCGGGATTTGATGGAGCGCTCACTGATGCTGGTGACCGCGCTCGCTCCAAAGATTGGCTACGACAACGCCGCCAAGGTCGCCAAGTCCGCCCACGCCCGGGGAACGACCCTCAAGGAAGAGGCAGTACGGCTAGGCTATGTTTCAGCAGCAGAATTCGACCGCCTGGTGCAACCGGACAAAATGACACACCCGGGCTGATCAACGCGCTAAAATCGAGAATTGCAGTCCTGATGATAATTATCAACGAAAACGC
>VAZS01000098.1 GCA_005884855.1 Alphaproteobacteria bacterium
TGGATCGCCGGAAGGGTGGTTATGCACCAGGATGATAGCGGTTGCCGATAGTTCCAGCGCCCGCTTGATCACCTCGCGCGGATAGACGGGTGTGTGATCGACGGTGCCTGTCTGCTGCACCTCGTCCGCGATCAGCTGGTTGCGTTTATCCAAAAACAGGATCCGGAACTGCTCCTTGTCGGCGAATGCCATGCTGGTGCGGCAATAGTCGATCACGTCCGACCATGATGATAGCGCGGTGCGCTGGTTCAGTTCGCCTTTGGCGATGCGGTGCGCGGCCGCGCCGATCAACTTGAGTTGGGTGATGGTGACCTCACCCACGCCTTTGAGCTCGCGAAGGCGCGCTTCCGGCGCATGAATCACCTCGGCGAACGACCCGAATTTCTTGATCAGCAATTTGGCCAGTGGCTTGACGTCGCCGCGCGGCTTGGCGGTGAACAGCACCATCTCCAGCAGCTCGTAGTCGCTCAATGCGCCAGGTCCGGCGCCGTGGAAGCGATCGCGCAACCGCGTCCGATGGCCGTGATAATGCGGCATCTCTTCACTGGACTGATCGCTGGAATCGGAGGGCATCGGCGGTAGCACCGTTCGGGGAAACGAGCTAACCATGCCGTGTCGAGCAGGTTTTGCAACCTTCAATTGTAATATCGACGATCTAGTCAGCCGAAAAACTATGCAGGCGACGGCGGCTTTTCGGCATGGCGCTGCGACAGCGTGAAGATCTCGAACCCGGTCGCTGTCACGCCCACCGAATGCTCGAATTGCGCCGACAGCGAACGGTCGCGGGTCACCGCCGTCCAGCCGTCGGACAAAATCTTCACATGCGGCTTGCCGAGGTTGATCATGGGTTCGATGGTGAAGAACATGCCGGGCTTCAGCACCACGCCTTCGCCGGGCCGCCCGATATGGATGATGTTCGGCTCGTCGTGGAACAGACGTCCCAGTCCATGACCGCAGAAGTCGCGCACCACGCTCATACCCTGCGGCTCCACCAGGCTCTGAATGGCATGACCGATGTCGCCGGTGGTGGCGCCGGGTTTCACCGCGGCGATGCCGCGCATCATCGCCTCGTAGGTCACCTCGATCAGCCGTTCGGCCTTGCGGGCGATCGGGCCGACTGCGTACATCCGGCTGGAATCGCCATACCAGCCCTCGACGATGAAGGTCACATCGATGTTGACGATGTCGCCTTCCTTCAGCAACCGATCCCCGGGCATGCCGTGGCAGACCACATGGTTGATCGAGGTGCAGGTCGAATAGCGATAGCCGCGATACATCAGGGTCGCCGGGTAGGCGCCGTGACTAAAGCCGAAATTGCGCACGAAATCGTCAATCCGCGACGTCGGGACTCCCGGCTTGACGATATCGGTGAGTTCATCGAGGCACTTTGCGACCAGCGCGCCAGCCTTGCGCATGCCGGCGAAGCCGCTTGGCCCATGCAGCTTGATCTGCCCGGTTTTGCGCAGGGAGGTGTCTGTTGCTTCGATGTAGCTCATGCCTGATTCGTATCTTCGCCGGGCGCAAGGGGGATGATTTGCCCAATTTAATGATTGGCCCTGTGACTAGCAAGCCGAGCTCGCGTCAGCCCCTGGTTTGCCTTACCGAAACCGAAAACTTGGCATTAGCAAGGCGCTGCATCACTTTGAGACCTCCACCGTGGTCTCCACAGGCAGCGCTCCGCCGCGAACCCGGATTTCGCGTATCGGGTAGGGCACCTGGATGCCCTCGCGCTTGAAGGCGTCCCACAGCGACAGCATCACCTCGCTCTTGACGTTGTCCATGCCGTCGGGATCGGCGATCCAGAAGGTAAGCGAGAATTTCATCCCGGCCTCGGCGAACTCGGTTAGGATGCAGTTCGGCGGCTTGCCTTTGAGGGCGCGTTTAGCCCCCGCTGCCACGTCGATAGCGAGCTTGCAGACCAGGCGCGGATCGGCATCGTAGTTGGTGCCGAAGTTGACCTTCACCAGGGTGTTCCTGTCGGTGTAGGTCCAGTTCGTGACCTTTTGCGTCACCAGATCCTCGTTCGGAATCAAAAATTCACGGCCGTCGCCGGCCGCCACTGAAATATAGCGCGTCTTCATCGCGCTGATGCGCCCGGAGCTGTCGCCGATGGTGACGAGATCGCCGGGTTTCACAGACTTGTCGGCCAAAAGAATGATGCCGCTGATGAAATTGGCGACGATTTTTTGCAGGCCGAAGCCGATGCCGACGCCGGCGGCCCCAGAGAAGATCGCCAGCGCCGAGAGGTTGATCCCAACCGCGCTCAAGGCGACCGCAACCGCAAAGATCATCAGCGCAAGCCGGATCATCTTGATCAACAGCACCTGGATCGAGGGCGTAAGATCGGCGGATTGCGTGATGCGGCTTTCCACGAAGTTGGAGAGGATGTTGGTCAACCACAGCGCCACAATCAGCAGTACGCCGAGTTTGATCAGCAGCAGGGGCGTAAGCCTCAGGCCGCCAAGCACGATCGACACCGAGTCCAGCGCGTCGATGGTCGGTCCGAGCTGACCGAGGATGCTTAGCGCCGCTACCAGCCACGCGGAGACCGAGACCAGCCGGACAAACAACGGGTTTCGTATGACCGAGGTAAAGAGGCGGATGATCAGCCACGCGAACGCCAGGTTGGCGGCGACGCTCAGCAGATAACTGCGGCTCGGCCAAGTCGAGGCCAGCATCACCACGCGCGCCAGCACTATCAGTGGCGCGAACGCCGCTGTCGGCGCGCTGCCGACCAGTACGCGGATAAACAGCCGAAGCGGCGCCGGCCAGCCCATCGCGAATGAGGTCATGTCGGTTCGGGAACGAATCACGGCTGCCGCGGCGAGCGCGATCCCGGCGGCGGTCAGGATCAGCCCCAATTGCAGATAAAGCCAAGGCGATGTGACCTCCGCGCCGATTGAGCGGGCGGCGGTGTGCAGGGAATCGATGATCTCGTGCAAGCCCATCTCAAAATCCCATGTTAATGCAGGTCATCAACTGGCATCGATTCGAATCTTACCGCAGATTCTCATAACCGGGGTTCGGGCGCCATCGCTTCGACGCGGCCGAACAAAAACCGCCGGATAAACGGGCACATTGTCGCCAGCAGCAGAAACGGGTTGGCGTCGAGCCATGGCGACGATAAGGATGCAATCGCAAGCATTTGGGGTGGACTGCAAAGACAAATGGCTTCACTCGATCAGGTCAGCATAGTCATTCTTTTGGGCGCCGCTCTGGTGATGGCAGGCATCCTCTCGAGCCTGTTGGCGCTGCGCTTCGGCGCGCCGCTGCTCCTGGTGTTTCTCGCTATTGGCATGCTGGCCGGCGATTCAGGCCCCGGCCAGATCGGGTTCGACGACGTGCGCAGCACCTATCTGGTGGGCTCGGTGGCGCTGGCGCTGATCTTGTTCGATGGCGGGTTGCGTACCCGGTTTCAGAGCATCCGCGCGGTGCTGGCGCCGTCGATGGCGCTCGCCACTATCGGGGTGTTGCTGACCGCGATGATTACGGCGCCAGTCGCCAGATGGGTGCTCGATCTGAGCTGGACCGAGGCCCTGCTGGTGGGTGCCGTGGTGGCATCGACCGACGCGGCGGCGGTATTTCTGCTGGTGCATACTCAGGGCCTGCGGCTGCGCCCCCGGGTCGGCGCAACGCTCGAAGCCGAATCCGGCACCAACGATCCGTTCGCGGTATTTCTCACGCTGATGCTGGTCGAACTGATTTCGGTCGGCGAAAGCTCGGCTTGGCATGTTGCGCTGGAATTCACCCGCGAGGCCGTGTTCGGCGCCATCGTCGGCATGATCGGCGGCCGCATCGTCGTGCTGGCGCTTAATCGCGTCGCGCTTCCACAGGGATTGCACGCCCCGTTTGTCACGACCGCGGCACTTGTGATTTTCGGCGCCGCCCAGATCGCGCATGCCTCGGGATTCCTGGCGGTGTATCTCGCGGGCATCATGATCGGCAACCGACCGACCCGCGCGCACAATTCAGTGGTGACGTTTCTCGACGCGGCGACCTGGCTCGCTCAGATAGTCATGTTCGTGCTGCTCGGGCTGTTGGTATCGCCGCAACGGCTGGTCGTCAGCGTGGTTCCGGCGGTGATCGTCGCACTGGTGCTGATGCTGGTGGCGCGGCCGGTCGCGGTGTTTCTTTGTCTTGCGCCGTTTCGCTTCAACTGGCGGGAGAAGAGTTTCATTGCCTGGACCGGACTGCGCGGTGCGGTCGCGATCTTCCTGGCCTCGATCCCCATGCTGGTCGGACTGTCAAAAGCCTCCTTGTATTTTGATGTGGCGTTTGTGGTGGTCATCATCTCGCTGCTGCTGCAGGGCTGGACCCTGGCGGCGGCCGCGCGACGGCTGCATGTGGCGTTGCCGCGCGCCGATCGCGGTCCGCGGCGCGTCGAGCTCGATCTGCCTGGTCAGCTAGAGCAGCAACTGGTCGGCTATTCGGTTCGCCCGAAAAGCCTGTATTCCCGGCGCGGCCTCATTCCGTCCTGGTCGAAGCCGACGCTGGTGATCCGCGACCAGCGCATCCTTTCGCCCGCCGAGGCTGATCCTGTTGTCCCTGGGGATTACATCTATCTGCTGGCGCCGCCGGAAAAGGCCGAAGCGTTGGATCGCTTCTTTGTCGATATGCCGCCGGGCTCGGCCCCCGATCCGCATCTGCTCGGGGATTTCGTCGTCTCCGGCGAGCGCACGCTCGGCGAACTGGCCCTCATTTACGGCGTTCCCGTGGATGAAGAAGATGCAAAACTGACACTCGCCGATTATTTCGACGTTCATCTTGACCATGCGCCAAACGAAGGCGCGACACTCGATCTCGACTCCATCGTTCTGGTGGCGCGCAGCATCAGCGGCGGAAGGGTCAACGTGATCGGGCTTCGGCTGCCCGAAGACGAAGAGGGGGCGGCACCCTTGACGCGATTGGGCGCGTGGAGGCGCAAGCTGTCCGAGTTCTGGTCATCGGTGGCGGGAATTTAAGGCTTGGCTGCAGCCCCTGGACTCTCGCGGGCGCCTCACCTGATCAGTCCGGCCAGCCTCGGCAGCGTCAGGCTGATCTCCGGGATGCAAATGATGATCAAGAGCCCGGCAAACAGCGCCAGCATGTAGGGCGTGTAGGTGCGGAAGTGCTCCCCAACCCCGAGCTTTGCAAAACGCAGCGCCATTAATAGCCCAACGCCCATCGGCGGCAGGAACAGCCCGATACCGACCGCCGCGGTCTGCACGATGTTGAAGTGGATCGGGTCGATGCCCATCGCCTCGGCAATTGGAAACACCACGGGGATAAGCACGACCGCTGCCGGCAAGCCTTCCAGCAGCATGCCGAACAGGCAACTCATGACAGCGGTCCCGATCAGGAACAGCCAAGGGTGCATTTTGAGCGGCCCGAGCATCTGGCCAAGCAACTGCGGCACGCCACTTACGCCCATCAAATACTGATAAACAGACGCGACCGCGAGCAGGAAAACCACCGCTGCGGTGAGGATCGCGCTGTCATAGGCGATCTTGCCCATCTCGGTCCACGAGACATTGCGGTAATAGAGCCTGGCCGCCAAAAATGCGTAACCGGCGACTACGGCGCCAGCTTCGGTGGCGGTGATGATGCCCAAAATGAATCCACCAAGTATCACGAACGGCACCACCATCGGCACCGCAGCGTGCAGCGCTGCATGTCCGAGCCGTTTGAGGCTGGGCCTGGTGTCGACCGGCCAGTCGTTCTGCCGCGCGCGGATGTAGACCACCGCCATCAGGCACAGCATGATGACCATGGCCGGAACGAAGCCTGCGACGAACAGCGCTACCGCTGAGGTGTTGGTAACCTGCGCGATCACGATCATGAAGATCGCGGGCGGGACCAGCATGCCCATCGCG
>VAZS01000099.1 GCA_005884855.1 Alphaproteobacteria bacterium
CGACCGGCTTCAGCACGCAATCGGAGCTGTGGCCCTCGGCCTGCAAAGTCGAGCTGCCGTCGAACCCCCACAGCGGAAGCTGGTCGAGCGTCGGAAATGCAGCGAATTCCTTGATCTGCGTTTTGCCGCGCAGGGTGGGGGTCGGCGAGTATCCGTCGAGCCAGATATACTCGAGCTTATACTTGGTCATTTAGCCTCTCATGATGCAAAGCTGGGGACCGAAGTCTTTCGGTCACCGCAAGCGTACCCGGCCACCAACGGCCACCACGTACAAAGCAATAAAAGTGCCAAATTGCTGGGTTTCGCCGCCCTCACGGAGGCGCCGAACTGGCCTGCCGGGCAGCCCGCGGTGGGTGCGGCAAAGGCGCGCGGAACGGGTGTGGGAGCTCTGGCCGAGGGCCAAAATGCGCATGATTTTGAAGCACTCCGGGACCTCTCATATCACCTGCTCAAAACCGCAGCAGGGACCCGCAACATTCGTCCAGAAAGGCGCGCGCTCCCGCAACCTTGGCGACACCTCGGGCGTTGGCCTGTCAACAGGTGCTTTCGAGCAGGCAGGATCGAAAGATGCCTAGAATCTGTTCAGGAGATGATTTTGTTTTGATCAGGTTGCACGCGGGGAGTGCAGCGCCGATATCGATTTCAGTAACCATTCCAGAACGACTCGGGCGCAGCATGGTTGCAGCGCCTGCGAGCAGACAATGGATCGACATCAGAAAGAAGTTGAAATGAATACGAATTCGAAGGACGGGCCCGCCAAGATCTACCAATTCCCTGCCGGGGGCCGCGCCGCTCTCGGAAGGCCTCGCCAGGACGAGACCAGACCGGTGACAGCGGAAGGGTCGCGGCCCATGAACGAGGCTGCATGCAGCGGCAGCTGGTATCACGAGGCGGCCATCCAGGAGTCAAAGCCGGCGTGGGAGCGCTGATGCTCTCCCAGCGGTAAGCTTCAAGCCTCAGCAATGCCAGATTCCCCTGCCCGCCACCTCAATCTCGCCGGCGCCAGCAATTTCCGCGACCTCGGCGGCTACCGCGGAAAGGACGGCCGCACGGTGCGATGGCGGCAGATCTTCCGCTCCAACCATCTCGGCCACCTCACCGAGAGCGATATCGAGGTGTTGCGATCGCTGGGTTTGAAAAGCGCGTTCGATTTTCGCGGCACCGAGGAACGTGTCACCGCGCTCTGCGCACTTTCCGATATCGCCGTTCACTCGCTGCCGATCGAACCGACGGTGGTTGCGGCGCTGCGGGCGCGCGGCGCCAACGGCGTCACGCTGTCATCGGCCGACGCGTTGGAAGTGATGCGCGATTCCTACCGCAACTATGTGCGTCACAATACGACAAGCTTCCGTACGCTGTTCGCCCATCTGCTCGAGGATCGCGCGCCGCTGGTCATCCATTGCACGGCCGGCAAGGATCGCACAGGCTTTGCCTGCGCGCTGATCCTGCATGCGTTAGGCGTACCCGACGAAATCATCCATGACGATTACCTGCTCACCAACCGCTTCTATCGGCGCGACGCCTCAGCGTCCAACGACTTTCCGGACGAGGTCGGCCGAGTGCTCGGCTCAGTCGAAGCCTCCTTCCTCGCTGCCGGCTTCGAGGCGATCAGCGCCGATTACGGCGATCTCGAACGATATTTGAAAGATGGATTGGGGCTCGGCGCCAGCGAACGCGCCAGCCTCCAGGCGCGGTACCTGGAATGCTGAAGCTTGCCCGAGCATGTGCAAGCGTTGGAGCAGCCCTAGGCGGCGGCTTCGATTTCGGCGTCGAGATCGGTGATGACTTCTTCAAAGGCCGAGATTGCCTGCTGAACCGCGGCGATCTGCATCAATTCCCAGCCGCTCACCGGGCCATTGCGGTTCTGCAACGCGACGATCAAATCGCGCCGCTGTTCCTTAAGCTGAACAAGCGGTAAACCGTGATCAGGCAGATCTCTCATGACGTATTCCAGCCCCTATATTTATCGACTTGGAGGTTGGTGTAGCGGGTCGGGTCTGAAATCAGCTTACATAAGTCCGGCAAATTTTAGCTAATCGCGCGGGAAGATCATTATGGATGGAAAAGTGATCGTTGTGACCGGTGCGTTGGGCGCGCTTGGCAAAGTGGTCGCGGAAACCGCGCTGGCGCGGGGCGCGCGCGTTGGCGGCGTCGACCACGCGCCCTCGCAAGTCCCGGCAGCGCGAAATCGCATCGAAATAGGCGGCGTCGATCTTTCCGACGCGGCAGCGGCCAAAACAGCCATTGACGCCGTCGCGGCGCACTTCGGCGGAATCGACGCGCTGGTCAACATTGCCGGCGGGTTTGCGTTCGAGACCGTCGTCGAGGGCGATCCGAAGACCTGGCAACGAATGTATGCGCTTAACGTGCTCACCGCATTGAATGCGTCGCGAGCGGCGATAGCGCATCTTACCGCTTCCGGCACGGGACGCATCGTCAATGTCGGCGCGATCGGCGCGCTACAGGCGGGCTCCGGCATGGGCGCCTATGCCGCGTCCAAAGCCGGCGTGCATCGGCTGACGGAGGCGCTCGCCGCCGAGTGGAAAGGCAAGATCACCGTCAACGCCGTGCTGCCCTCGATCATCGATACCGCTGCCAATCGCGCCAGCATGCCGGGGGCAGATTTCAAAAAATGGGTGACGCCGCAAGAACTCGCCGAGGTGATCCTGTTTCTGATCAGCGACGCCGCCAGCGCCGTTACCGGCGCGCTGCTTCCGGTGAGCGGGCGGGTGTAGGCATCACCGCAAGGGTGGATCCAAGACCGAAGCTGTTAAACCTCGGCCAGCTTTTTCAAAACCGCGCTGAAGCGAATGCTCCGCTTGCCGGCAAGCGCGGTGGCTTCCGCGACGGCACCCTCGTCGGTGTAGGTGCCGGAAAAGCCGATACCGACCTCGTAGCCGCCGAACACAGGCCGCTCACCCTGGCTCGCTGTGTGCTCGTGGTTGACGAGTTCGCCTTTCCATTTGCCATTCGCGCTGCTGCAGGCGCCGATATAATCGAAAAAAGCATCCCCGCCGCGGAGCCGCCCATCGTGCAGCACCATCACGCCGGTGTTGCCGCCATCGATTCCGTCAAGCATCCGGATGTGAATGGAATAGAGCCCGTTTCCGATTCCGCCTCTGCCGGCGGGCGGTATCGGTGGTGCGGCGGCTTCGCTGATCGGGGTCATCACCGAGTTGAAGACAACGCCGGGCAGCTGCGCGGTGCCGCCTTCGAACAGATATTGCTCCCCCTGCGGCCGTCCTTTGAGCGAAAGCGTGATGTTGTCGGTCTTGAGCAAGGGCTGGTAACTCGGATCATCATTGTGACGGATCGCAGATATGTCGACCAGCACCTCACCATTTTCGCAATCCCGGTACGTGCCCATGAACGCGAAAGCAGAATTGCCGCCCATCATGGTGCCCTCATGGACATAGAGGACGCCGCGTCGCGAGCCGTGCACGGTGTGCATCTCGACCTTGTAAAGTCCCTCTCGCATTGCCGCTCCGGCCTTTCTGGCCTGCGCCCCGTATTCTCAGCCGGTCTGCATTCGGGTCGCAGCGCACCGCTCCCGTACCGCCCGCCCCGCGCCCATCCGGTCCCGGAGGCAAGAATAGCCTTTCTGGAGTCGTTTGACCAAATCCGCAGCCTCGTTTCAGCGATCCCGGGCTAAACTTAGGGGATTGAGTCGCACAGTAATACCGGAGCCATTTTTGGAAACCGCACTTTACCTTCCCGTCAAACGCTTCCTCGAAAAGCTCGGCTTCGCAGTCAAGGGCGAAATCGGGGGCTGCGATCTGGTGGCGCTCAGCGGTGACGAGCCGCCGATCGTTGTGATCGGAGAATTGAAGCTTTCGTTCAATCTCGAGCTTGTCCTACAGGCGATCGATCGTGCCGGTGCTTGCGACGAGGTCTGGCTTGCCGCCAAATTGTCCGCGCGCGGCAGGGGGCGGGAGAGCGATGCGAGGTATCGCAATCTATGCCGCCGACTGGGATTTGGCATGCTCGCGGTCACCAATACCGGTGACGTGGAGGTGATCGTAAAGCCACCGACCACCAGCCCGCGACGCGATCCGAAGAAACGCTCACGTCTGGTCGCCGAACATCGGCGGCGTCAAGGCGACCCCGCGGTGGGTGGCAGCACCCGCGCCCCGAT
Organism: Alphaproteobacteria bacterium; assembly: GCA_005884855.1. GTDB lineage: Bacteria > Pseudomonadota > Alphaproteobacteria > Rhizobiales > Xanthobacteraceae > Bradyrhizobium. The sequence goes on from VAZS01000099.1 coordinate 4,136, forward strand.
CATGACGGCCTATCGCCAGCAAGCGTTGGCTTGCGCGTCGGCGCTGCAGCGGGGGCCACAGCGGGTGCGCGATCTCAAGCCGGCAATTCCTGACGCGGGCAAAATTCTGCTGCACAATGTTTATGGCTGGTTCGACCGCGCCGAGCGCGGCGTTTATGTGCTGACCGATGCCGGACATGCCGCGCTGAAGCGCTGGCCGCAGAAGCCGATAGATTTTTCGAGCGTGACAGGCTCCCTCTGATGGCGATGGCAATCGAAAGCGAGGGGGAACACCACATCAACCGACCAAGTGGGCGTGAGAATGCATGGCTGGACTGCCACACCTATTTCATATTGCAATGCAACATGAGGGCTCCTAGATTTTGGCATCACAAGAGAGGCCCCGATGAGCCAAGACTGGAACACCAAGTACGGGCCGCGTCGGGTCCGGCGCGACCCGCCCACGCTGGATGAAGCCATTTTTGCCGCGATCGGCATCACTGACGACCAGCAAGCTCAGGCCGAAATCGCCGCTTCGCTGATGGGGCTGCCGGTCGAGGCCGTAGCCGCCGAAGTAAAGAAAGTCGCACGCACATCTGCGCGCTCTACGACCCGGGTGATTGCAGGCGAGCAAGGAGCGCAGCGGTCGGTGGTGGTCGAACGACGAGTTGTCAGGAGATTCGGTAACGATAAGCGAACCGGCACCTGAGCGACGCGCCAAGCCAGTCATCATTCGCCGCGCAGAGAGCGGCGGATTATTTCATAGGCGCCGCTGCTCGGCCGTACGGCCCCAGCCGTAGATTCCCAGAAGCAGCTTCCAGTACGCGCGTTGCAACTGGAGCATCGTGCGCATGCCTTCGGCCGGCGTCGTCACCGCGAACTTCGCAAATCCGAATTGTGGTTGCTGCTTCAGGTCAATGGTCCCAGTGGACTCACCTTGACGGAACATTAGATGAGCGCCGAACTTCCTGGCGAGCGCTCGCATTGCCTGGTTCTGTGCCCCGGTGGTAATCCGCAGCGAATGGTAACCTTTCCACCGCGCTTCCGAGATCAACCTTCTAAAGAGAATGCTGCCGACGCCCTGCCAGCGAACGGACGCCTCCACGCTGAAAGCAATCTCCGGCAGTGCATCCGCTGATTGGTCCGGCGAGTGCAGTTCCGCAGCGCCGCGCACCACGCCGTCTTCAATGTAGGCGATGATGACAGTGCCATCGTCGGCGCATTTCGCGGCGTAAAATTCAATGAAGCTGTCATCCATGAAGCCATTGAAGCGGTCGCGGCGGCTTCCCGGATCCAAGCGTAACAGGTGATCGCGCAGGAGCCGCAATTCCTCCTGCTGATGCAATGTCCGAACATAGCCGAGGTTAAACTTCGGGCGGGTATTGTGTGGCACTTTCAAAACTCCTCTTGGATAGCCCTCGAGGAGGCGTCGAATCCCTAGACCTAGATATTGTGCATTGCAGCAGAAAAATTCAACCCTACCTGCCGCCTAAAACAGCGGCAAACGCACGGTTAACGAAAATTTAGAGAAGAACCATCTGGGTCTGC
>VAZS01000100.1 GCA_005884855.1 Alphaproteobacteria bacterium
GGGCGTCGCCAAATTCGCCCATCATGGGATCGCCCGTCCGGCTGAACGCGACTGCGCCGATGCTGCCCGCTGACCTCGATAAGATTTCGGCGCGTCTTAGTGCTCCCGACGAACTCTGGCATTCTTCCGCGGCGCCGGCGACCGGCGAGCCGCTATCGTCCTGCAGAAAAGGCATTGCGACGTAATAGGTGACATCGGCCATCATCCCAGCTCCGGTTGATTCAGGCGGCCTCGTTGTTGGCTCGTTTCGTTGGTGTCGGTGCATCGTCGGCCGAGGCCGCTGCCTGCCGTTCGTGCAATTCAGCTTCCAGATATTCATTGGCCATGATCAGCGCCTTGATGGTGCTGCGGAGATTTCCGTCGCACATCGCGATCGCCTGGTCACAGGCCTGCTCGTAATGGTTGGCGTCAAACGCTGAAAGAGGTTCTTCGGACACGGTGAGTTCCCCATGTGGGACCTGAGTGTGGACTGTATGAGTCGTCGGCAATGTTCCTATTTTGTTCTCATGGAGTCAAGTGCTAGTCCAGCGCCACTCAAACGCCTCGAAGTGGCAGCGCGACTTACCTTAAGCGATGGGAGAGAACTCGCCAGCCGCCCAGCTCGCCACCGCATTGCGGTAAGACTCGGAGTGACGTCTTAGGCGATGATATCAGGCGTTATCTGATCTTCGATAAAGGCGATGCGATCGCGCAGTTGCAGCTTGCGCTTTTTCAACCGTTGCAGCCGCAACAAATCCGGCGCGGGAGACTGATGCAAGGCATCGATCGCCGCGTCGAGATCTCGGTGTTCCTGCTGCAGCCGTGCGAGCTCGATTTCGAGTTCGCGCTCATCTTCGTCGGTCATGGTGTACGTCAGCTGAAAAACGCGATGAGATTGCGAAAAGGTCGGCGAAAGCGGCCCGAGCTAATATCCTCCTTGCCAGCCTTCCCTGCAAGCTCCGCGGTTCCATGCGCAGCCACTCTACATATGAAATGAAATATGATCGTTCAATTTTCGATAGCCATCGACAGATTCTCCGGCTCGTGTACAATTCCCTGGTCCGGATCGGAATTGATTCAACCGAGGAGGTTTCGTATGGCGATTGAGGCGCATCTCGTTGAACTTGAACGGAAACACAAGGTTCTTGAAAACGAATTGCATGAAGCTCTCGTGCACCTCTCAACAGACGACCTGCACATTGTCGAGTTGAAGCGCCGGAAATTGATGGTAAAGGACGAAATCGAGCGGTTGAGACATACCGCCGCCGAAACGGTGCACTAGCCAGTTCCCGCCAAAGACGCTGCTTCCGGGGATGAGCCAAATGCGCTCACCCCTTGGTGTCGCCTTATGCTTTCGCCAGTTCGCCGACGTAGTCCGCGATCGCGAGCGAGGCGGTCAATCCCGGGGATTCTATTCCGAACAAATTGATCAGGCCGCAGACGCCATGATCCTGCGGCCCCTGGATGACGAAGTCCTGTGCCGCAACCGCTGGTGGGACGATCTTCGGCCGAATTCCCGAATAGCTCGGCATCAACGCGCCATCAGGCAGCGTCGGCCAGTAGCGCCGGATCGCCGGGTAGAACCGCTCCGCTCGCGCCGGATCGACGGCATAATCGATTTGCTCGACCCACTCCACATCGGGCCCAAACCGGGCCTGTCCCGCCATGTCGAGCGTGAGATGGACACCAAGCCCGCCGGGCTCAGGCACTGGATAGATCAGGTGCGAAAATGGCGCCCGCGCGCTGCAGCTGAAGTAATTTCCTTTGGCAAAATAGGCCTGCGGTATCAGCTCGATCGGCATGCCTTCAATGCTACGCGCGACTGCCGGGGCGTTGAGTCCCGCGGCGTTGACGAGCAGCCGGCATTCAAGCGACATCGGCGCGCTGCCGCCGGCGTCAATTTCGATCCGCTGTTCTGCCGCCCTGGCGTGCAATAGCGGCGTGTGAAAAGCGCAGACCGCGCCCGCATCTTCCGCCTCGCCGCGTAATGCGAGCATGTAGGCATGACTATCGATAATGCCGGTTGAAGGCGACAGCAGCGCCGCATCGCAATTCAGCGCCGGCTCAAGTGCGCGGGCATCTACACCAGAAAGGGTCTGTAGATCGAGCACGCCGTTGGCTTCGGCGTGAGCCCTGATCGAGTTCAGTTTCTCGGTTTCCTTTGCGGTTGTCGCGACGATCAGCTTGCCGCAGTTGCGATGTGGGATGTCGCGGTCCCGGCAATATCGATAGAGCGCCCCTTTGCCGCTCACGCACATCCGCGCCATCAGGCTCCCAGACGGGTAATAGATCCCGGCGTGGATTACCTCGCTGTTTCGCGATGATGTGACGGTGCCGATCGCTTCGGCAGCTTCCAAAACGATGACCTCACGGCCCGCTTGGGCCAGCCGACGCGCGACCGCAAGACCAATGACGCCGGCTCCGATGACCACGCACTCAACCTTGTCCATTCGCGCCTTCGAAGCTAGGCGCGTGGGCCACTCGATCCAAGCGTCTAATGTGATACCGGACCTTGTTCAATCGCGCGCAAATCCTCACTGGCTTCAGCAGGATAACCTCCCAGAGCCAGCTGAAAACAGACTGCGACCATTTCGGATTAGCGATGCATTAATCATGTGAGGGCAATTGCCATAATTTAAGTCACATTATTGGATCGCAAGGGTACGAGTTTACCCGATCCAAACCGGGCAAGCCAGACACTCCGCCCCTGAAATGCGCGAGTGACCGATGGCTGACAAGAATTGGGCGGGAGGCGGCAAGGATCTGATTCCTGCAAAGGCCTTTCTGTGCCTGATTGCCGTCATTGCGCCGCTTGGATCGGCTTGGGGCTCGCCCGACAAGTTTTCGCCGACGAGCTATATCGGCTCTGCCGATCCCAACACGATCTGGGAACTGCTGATTGGTGGGGTTGTCGTCTGCTCGTTTTTGGTAGCGGTTGCGCTCTGGATCCACTCATCGCTCCGAAAGGTCAAGCGCGCGCAGTTGCGTAGAAATGCATTCATCAGCTCCGCGCTGAATAATCTCAACCACGGCGTCATCATGATCGACGCCCAGCAGCAGATCGTGTTCTGCAACAATCGGTACCTGGAAATCTATGGCCTGGCGCGCTCGGATATTCGCCGCGGCATGAGCGGCCCTGAGATGTTGCAGCTGCGGCGGGACCGCGGTGTCCTCGACCTCAGCAACGAGGATTTCTTCAAGTACGCCGGAACTCCGGAAGGCCTGATCACCGAGTTGCCCGGCGGCCGATCGGTTCTCGTCAAATTCTTCGCGTCACCGAACGGCGGGTCGGTGACCATTCATGAGGATTGCAGCGAGCAGCGCTCGCTTTCGCGACAATTTGCGTCGACAAAGCAATTTCTCGAATCGGTGCTCGACAATGTGCCAGTATGCGTATCCGCGAAGAACATCGATGACGGCCGTTATATCTTTGTAAATCGTGCATTCGAACGCTTCTCGCGGATTTCTCGCGACAGGGTCATCGGCAAGCGCGCCGATGAGGTTTTTACTGCCGACACGACCGCTCGTGTCGAAGCGGCGGATAAGGCCGCGCTCAACTCGCCCGACGGCCAGTTCCGAAACGAATTCGTGGTAAGACAGCGCGTTCTGGCCAGTGTCCGCGTCCTCGCGCGCAACGAAAAGAACGAACCGGAATTCCTGATGTCGTTATTCGACGATATCACTGAACGCCGATCGCTTTCACAGGAATTGGAGGATACCAAGAAGTTTCTCGAGCTGGTCGTCGACAACATTCCGGTCTCGCTGATCGTCGAGCGTGTCAGTGACGGACGATACCTGCTCGCTAATCGCAGCGCCGAGACCATCCTCAATCGGCGGCGCGAAGACGCCACCGGGTTAACGGCGGCGGATATTTTCAACCCCAGGGAAGCCAAGCTGATCACTGTAAGGGACGAGGCCGCGATCAAGAAGCGCGGCCTGCTCGTCGAAGAACATCCGATCAGCACGAAAGACGGCTTGCGGCTGTTCCTGACGCGTCGCATGACGGTGCTCGATGAAGCCGGCGAGCCGCAATATCTCATCAAGACGCACGAGGACGTCACCGACCGTCGCCAGACCGAATCGCGGATGGCCCACATGGCCTATCATGACGGCTTGACCGATCTGCCGAACCGCGCCGCATTCCTGCAGGCGCTGGCGCAGATGATCGAGGCATGCGAAGGCACCGATGAGGAATTCGCTGTGCTCTCTCTCGACCTCGACGGCCTGAAGGAAGTCAACGACGTTTTCGGCCACGCAACCGGCGACAAGCTTTTGATCGAAGTGGCGCGACGCATGCAGAACTCGGCTGGCGGCGGGGTCGTGGCCCGGCTCTCGGGCGACGAGTTCGGATTGATCATCGACGGCAAGCAACCCGTCACCGGCATGCTGCTGGCCGAGCAACTCGCCGAAGTGTTGAGGACTGAGTTCCTGATCGAAGGGAAATCGGTTCGTACCGGCGTCACCACCGGCATATCGGTATTCCCGCACAATGGCGGGGACGCAGCTTCGCTGCTCGCCAATTCCGGCGCGGCGTTGTTCCGCGCCAAGGCGAAATCGCGCGGCTCGATCAGCATCTATGAGCCCGAGATGGATCAGCAGATTCGCGATCGCCGCGTGCTGCATCAGGATCTTTCGGTTGCGATCAAGAACGGCGAGCTGTCGCTGCATTATCAGCCGCAAGCAATGTCACGCCATACGGTCGCTTCCAGCGAAGTCATCGGTTTCGAGGCGTTGGCGCGGTGGCTGCATCCGGTGCGCGGGTTTGTTCCGCCGAGCGACTTCATCCCGCTGGCGGAAGAAAGCGGCCTGATCGTCGTGATGGGCGAATGGATCCTGCGCGAAGCGTGCCGCGAGGCCGCCTCCTGGCCGATGCCGCTGCAGATCGCGGTTAATCTCTCGCCGGCCCAGTTCATGCATGGCGATGTCGTCAACCTCGTGCATTCGATCCTTCTGGAAACCGGGCTTGCGCCGGGCAGGCTGGAGCTTGAGATCACCGAGGGTGTACTGATCGAGGATTTCGATCGGGGCCTGGCCTTGTTGCGGCGGCTCAAGGCGCTCGGGGTTCGCATATCCATGGATGACTTCGGCAGCGGCTATTCCTCATTGAGCTACCTGCAAGCGTTTCCTTTCGACAAGATCAAGATCGACCGCGCCTTCGTCATAAATGTCGGACGGAACCCGCAATCGGCGGCGATCATCCGGGCCGTCATCGGTCTCGGCCACGGCCTTGAGATGTCGATCGTCGCCGAGGGCGTGGAAACCCAGGAGCAGCTCGGCTTCCTCGCGGACGAAGGCTGCGACGCGGTGCAGGGCTATTTCATCGGCAAACCTCTGCCGATCGGCCACTATGCCGGGCTGGTTGGCCGCGTCGGCGGCAACACCGTGGAGCCCGCGCGCAAGACCGGCTAGACGGTGGCGCATGGCGGACTACGATCTCGCGATCATCGGCGGGGGCCTGAACGGCATTAGCGTCGCGCGCGATGCTGCGGGCCGTGGCCTGCGCGTGATCCTGCTGGAGCAGGGCGATCTCGGTTCGGCCGCATCCTCCGCCTCGCCGCGCCTGATCCATGGCGATCTCGCCATGCTGGAACGCTGGGCTTTCCTGCGCGTGCGCGCGGCGCTTGCCGAACGCGACATCTGGCTGCGGATCGCGCCGCACCTGGTGCGTCCGATGCGCTTCGCCCTCCCGGCTCATTCCGAAGAGCGTCCGCCATGGCTTTTGCGGTCGGGGTTGTGGCTCTACGACCGGCTGGGCTCGGCCCGCAATCTGCCGGGTTCGGCGACGGTCGACGTCACGCATCATCCGATCGGGAATGCGCTGAAGCGTCCCTTCGGCACAGCCTTTGAATACTCTGATTGCGTGGTGGACGACTCGCGGCTGGTGATCGCTAACGCACTCGACGCCGCCGAGCGCGGCGCCGTCATCCGCACCGGAGCGCGCTGCGTTCGCGCTGACCGGCTCGCCACCTGGCGGCTCGTGGTGATTGATCGCGGCCGCCGCCAGGTGATCACCGCGCGGGCGCTGGCCAACGCCACCGGCGCGTGGACCGCCTCTGTCGCGGAAATCGTTTTGAGTATGCCGCCCCCGAGAGCGGGCGCGTTCCAGATCAGTCACATCATCGTCGGGCGGCTGTTCGATACCGACAACATCTATGTTTTCCAGAACGTCGATCGGCGGCTGGTTTTCGCAAGCCCTTATATCAGGACCGTCTCCGGCGCCAACATGGGCGTCAGTTCCAGAACGAGGGGCACCGCGAGCGATGGCGCCATAACGTTTGATGCGCGGCGCGGTAAGGCGCCGCTGCTGACGATCTTCGGCGGCGATATCACCACTTCGCGGTTGCGCGCTGAGCGGGCGGTATCGAAGCTGGCGCCGTTCTATCCGATGTCGCCGCGCTGGACCGCGAACACGCCGCTGCCGGGCGGCGACTTTGAATGGGCGCGGTTCGAGGCCGAGGTCGATCGCACCCGCGAGCGCTGGCGTTTTCTCAGCGAGGCCGAGGCGCAACGGCTGGTCGGCGCCTACGGGACGCGTGTTGCGGCCGTCCTTGGCGAGGCCAAGGAGCGGTCCGACCTCGGTCCTGCTTTCGGGCCGGAACTGAGCGGCGCGGAGGTACGCTATCTCATGGCAAAGGAATGGGCGCGGTTTCCGGACGACATCCTCTGGCGCCGTACAAAGCTCGGAATGACCATGCCGCCTGCGGATCGCGAGGCGTTGGGCGCGTTCATGGCCAATGCTCATGTCTGATCACGTCGGGATCGAGTCTGCCGCTTTGCTCCCTTGAGCCGATGCCGATCCGCCGCTAGCGTGCAGTCGCGACCGGGCTGGCGAGTAATATGGCGGACGACCCACCGAAGGCAGAAGAAGCGCCGGACATTCCGCTGCTGCGCATCGATGCGGTGGTGAAAAAGTTCGGCGCATTGCGGGCAGTGGACCGGCTGTCTCTGGACATCGCTGCCGGCGAATTTTTTGCTCTGCTCGGTCCGAGCGGTTGCGGCAAGACAACGCTGCTGCGGATGCTCGCAGGATTCGAGACGCCGGACGAAGGCCGTATCCTGCTCGACGGCAACGATATCGCGCGTGTTCTGCCGCACCAGCGTCCCGTGAACATGATGTTCCAGAACTATGCTCTTTTTCCGCATCTTTCGGCGCGCGACAACATCGCCTTCGGCCTGAAGCGCATGGCGATGCCGCGCCTGGAGATCGAGACGCGCGTGGCGGACATGGTGCGGCTCTTGAAGCTCGATGGGCTCGAGGAGCGTAAGCCCGACCAACTTTCCGGTGGCCAGAAGCAGCGCGTGGCGCTGGCCCGCTCGCTGGCGCGCCGGCCGCGGGTGCTGCTGCTTGACGAGCCGCTGGCCGCGCTCGACAAGAAGCTGCGCGAAAGCACCCAGCTCGAATTGATGGAGTTGCAACGCCGGCTCGGCATGACCTTTGTCATCGTTACCCACGATCAGGAAGAGGCGATGACGGTCGCCGACCGCATCGGGGTGATGGACGCCGGCCGTCTCGAACAGGTGGCGACCCCGCGGCAACTTTACGAGGCGCCGGCTTCGCGCTGGGTCGCGGAGTTCGTTGGCGACGTCAATATTTTCGAGGGCCAGACCGGCTCGCGCCAAGCCAGCCGCCTGATGATCGCGACAAAGGACGCCGGTATGATAGCGGTCGCCGAGCCTGCGCAGCCGATTACGAAAAGCCTGGTCTGCGTCGCGATCCGCCCCGAAAAGGTCAAGCTATCGCGCCGCGGCCCGGTGTCGGATGCTGTCAATTCGCATGCTATCAACCGTCTCGAAGGGGTCGTGACCGACGTCAGCTATCTCGGCGGCGTCACCAGCTACAAAGTGAAGCTCGATAGCGGCGCGGTATTGCGTTCGTCGATGGCGAACACCGCGCGCATCGACATCGATGCCTATCATGCGAGCCAACGCGTGGTGGCCTGGTTCACGCCTGACGATTGCGTGGTGCTGGAGCAATGAGCGCCCGCCGCATTTTCATGCGTCCGGCGCGCCTGGCCGCGATCGCGCCCTATCTGTGGATGCTGCTGTTTTTTCTGGTGCCCTTCGGTTTCGTATTGAAAATCAGCTTGTCGCAAACCGCCATCGCGCAGCCGCCTTATGTGCCGGTATTCGATCCGATGCAGGGCTTTGAAGCCATCAAAGCCGCCGCGGCTGAGCTGTCGCTCGAAAATTTCAGGCTGCTGGTTTCCGATAATCTCTATGTATTATCGTATCTGCGCAGCCTTGCCGTCGCGGCGCTTTCGACCTCCATCCTGCTGGTGATCGGCTATCCCATTGCCCATGGCATGGCCCGGCTGCCGCGGCAGTGGCAAGCGACGGCAATGATGCTGGTGATCGTTCCGTTCTGGACTTCCTTTCTCATTCGCATTTACGCCTGGATCAACATCCTGCAGCACGACGGACTGCTCAATAAGCTCCTGCTCGCGCTTCATCTGGTTTCGGCTCCGGTGGTGTGGCTCTCCACCGACAGCGCGATGTATCTCGGCATGGTCTACTCTTATCTCCCATTCATGATACTGCCGCTCTACGCGACACTCGCCAAAATGGATCCGGCGCTGCTGGAGGCCGCGTCCGATCTCGGTGCTTCGCAGCGGCAGACGTTCTGGCTTGTAACGTTCCCGCTGTCGCTGCCCGGCGTCGCCGCCGGGGGGT
>VAZS01000101.1 GCA_005884855.1 Alphaproteobacteria bacterium
GAGTGCGTGGCGCTGGTCGGCGAATCCGGCTCTGGAAAATCCGTCAGCGCGCTTTCGATCCTGAAGTTGTTGCCTTATCCGACGGCTTCGCATCCCTCGGGCAGCATCCGTTTCAAGGGCAGGGAACTGTTGGTGCTTTCGGAGCGGGAGATCCGCAGCATTCGCGGCAACGATATTTCGATCATCTTCCAGGAACCGATGACGTCGCTCAATCCGCTGCACACGATCGAGGCCCAGATCGGCGAGATCCTGCAGCTTCACAGCGGTATCAGCGGCCCCAATGCCCGGGCGCGGACACTTGAGTTGCTCACACAAGTGGGAATTCCCGAACCGGAGACGCGGCTTGCGAGCTATCCGCATCAATTGTCCGGCGGCCAGCGCCAGCGCGTCATGATCGCGATGGCGCTTGCCAACGAGCCGGACCTGTTGATCGCGGATGAGCCGACCACGGCACTCGATGTCACGGTGCAGGCGCAGATCCTGACGCTGCTGGCGGAAATTCGCGCCCGGCTCGGCATGAGCCTGCTGTTCATCACCCACGATCTCGGGATCGTGCGGCGCATCGCCGACGTGGTCTGCGTGATGAATGGCGGCAAGATCGTCGAGCAGGGTCCAGTGGAGGAGGTCTTCACTGCGCCGAAGCATCCCTATACCCGCGCATTACTCGCAGCCGAACCGAAGCCCGACCCGGCGCCACCGCGCCCCGAATCTCCGGTCGTGATGTCGGCCGATGATCTCAAGGTCTGGTTTCCGGTCAAGCGCGGCCTGTTGCGCTCCACGGTCGGACATATCAAGGCCGTCGACGGCGTAAGCCTTGAGGTGCGCAAGGGCGAAACGCTCGGCGTTGTCGGGGAATCCGGTTCTGGGAAGACCACGTTGGGCCTGGCGCTGTTGCGGCTGATTTCTTCCGATGGGCCGATTGTGTTCTTGGGCCGCGATATTCAGGGCCTGCGCTTCAAGGCAATGCGGCCGTTCCGGCGCGACATGCAGATCGTGTTCCAGGATCCGTTCGGAGCCCTGAGCCCCCGGATGTCGGTCGGCGACATCGTTGCCGAAGGCCTCAGCGTGCATCAGCGCTCGCTTTCGGCGGCCGAGCGCGAGGCGCGGGTGATCAAGGCACTGCGCGACGTCGGCATGGATCCGGCGACGCGGTTTCGCTACCCGCATGAATTCTCCGGTGGCCAACGCCAGCGCATCAGCATCGCGCGCGCGGTGGTGCTGGAGCCGAACTTCGTGGTGCTGGATGAGCCGACCAGCGCGCTCGACATGCTGTTCCAGGCGCAGATGGTCGATCTCTTGCGCGAACTGCAGCGCAAGCGAGATTTGACCTACATGTTCATCTCGCACGATCTGCGCGTGGTCGCTTCGCTCGCCAGTCATCTGATCGTGATGCGGCAGGGCAAGGTGGTGGAGGAGGGCGCGGCTTCGGAGCTGTTCAAGAATCCGAAAAGCGATTACACCCGCGCGCTGTTTGCCGCCGCATTTCGGCTGGAAACCGCGCCCAACGGTGCCGCCGCGACTTGAACAAACTCAACGCAACCGCCTGATGGCGGTGATCTCGGTCCCTGCGGCCTTGATGCGGGCGATGGCCTCGTTTGCGTCTTCGATTACGGTCGCCATGTGATGTGCGTTGGCGTGAACGATACTGTCGCCATCCCGCACGATCGCGACATGGCCTTGCCAGAAAATCAGATCGCCGCGATTCAAGTTGCTGGATTCCGCCGCTCCCAGCATTTTGCCAACACTGTTTTCTTGCATGTCGCTGTCGCGCGGGCAGCGGACTCCCGCGGCGCTTAGCGAGACCTGGACGAGGCCGGAACAGTCGAGGCCGAAGCTGCTCTTTCCGCCCCACAGATAGGGCGTACCGACGAAGCGCTCGGCGACCGCAACGAAATCTTCCTCATAGCTGTCGATGGCGCCGGCGTGTTGTCCAGGCAGATACCAGCCCTCGCGCGTCACCGCGAACGGTCCGTCCTCGCGGATCACGGTTACCAGGTCCCCCAACACCAAAGTCTCGGCCGGCGGCAGTTTGATCGACGGGCCGGGAAACGCCAAGGTCCGCAAGCTTGTGATCTTGTGGGTCGGCTTGCTGACTGGCGGCGTCAGTGCGCGATCGGGAAGCCAGCCGACATAGCCGTCGCCGTTCAACTGGCCCCAGGCGAAACCTTCGCTATTGCGATCGTAGATCGTCACGCGTTCGCCCTTGAGCGCCTGCGTCAACAGCATGGCATCGGCGGACGGCCCCTCGCGCATCGGCGCGATCGCGTCTGAAATCTCGAACTCCTCGCCCTCGACGAAGCGCCCCGCCTTCACCTTGCCCTGGAGATGTCGTGCGGCGAGATCGGGCCGCGCCGGAGTCAGGCGCGGGTCATCCATAGCGTTCTCCGAGCAATCCAAAGATGGCGCGCGCGGCCTGGCATTCGCCTCCCTCGGGACGTGCCGGCTTCGCCGACGGGGTCCAGCCATAGATGTCGACATGCAGCCATGTTTTCGCGCCCTCGACGAAGCGCTGCAGGAATAGCGCGCAGGTGATGGAGCCGGCAAAGGTGCCCGAGGGCGCGTTATTGATGTCGGCGACTTTCGAGTCGAGCCAGGCATCATAACCCGGCCAAAGCGGCAATCGCCACAAAGGATCGTTTTCCTGTTTGGCGAAGCGCGCGAGATCCAGCGCCAGCTTTTCATCATTGGTGTAAAAGGGCGGTAAATCCGGCCCCAGCGCCACGCGCGCAGCACCGGTCAGGGTCCCCAGATCGATCAGCAGATCGGGCTTGTCTTCACAGGCCAGGGCCAGCGCGTCCGCCAGCACCAGCCGGCCTTCGGCGTCGGTATTGCCAATTTCAACGCTCGTGCCCTTCCGCGAGCGGAAGATATCCAACGGCCGGAAAGCGTTGCCTGAGACCGCGTTCTCGACCGCCGGGATCAGAACTCTCAAGCGCACCTTGAGGCGGGCATCCATCACCATCTGCGCCAATGCCAGCACGTTGGCGGCTCCGCCCATGTCCTTTTTCATGATCAACATGCCGGCGGATGGCTTCAGATCGAGCCCGCCGCTATCGAAGCACACGCCCTTGCCGACCAGGGTCACCTTGGGGTGAGCCGGATCGCCCCAGTTCAGGTCGATCAGCCGCGGCGCGCGTGGCGAGGCCATTCCCACCGCGTAAATCAGCGGAAAGTTCTGCTGTTTCAGATCTTCTCCAACGATGCAGTTGAAACCGGCGCCGAAGCGCTCTGCCAACTGCTGCGCGGCTATTGCGAGCTCTTCCGGCCCCATATCGTTTGATGGCGTATTGATGAGGTCGCGGGCGAGCGTGGCTGCGTCGGCCATTCGCGAAATGGCCGCAACGTCAATGCCATCTGATGGCACGAGCCCGACATCGGGCATTTCAGACTTCCGATACCGGCTGAAGCGATAGCTCCCGAGCGCAAACGCAAGCGTGGCAAGCCGGGTGTCATGCGGCGCGTTGGCAAAACGATAGACGCCTGGCGGCAACAGGCCCGGCAACTCGCCGGGCCTGAACGGATCGCAATGTCTGCTACTCTCGTCGTCCAAGCCGAAAATGATTTGGGCGATCTTGCCGTCAGCGCCGGGTAGGGCCAGGTACGCCCCCGGCTTCGCCGTGAAGGCGTTGGCCAACGCGAACCGGCGGGCCTCGCCGGGAATGCCGGCGCTGATCGCCTCCCAGGTCGCCTTGGTCGCAAAGGTGATTGGAATAGCGGATGCGGCAGGCGCGGTCGCGAACACAGGATGCATATTGTTCTCGGGGCTTGATGAAGCGGGCAGGGCAGCGATACCAAAGCACGTCAGTCGTCCTGACGTTCTCGTCGGCCGCAGTTCCATACATTTCCAATCGGTGTCTGCGTCCAGCATAGGCCGAACCCACCGCCGGTCCAGCGCCCACGGTAAAAGCCCGGGCCACCATACCAATAGACCGGCTCGCGATGCTGCGCTCGTTCCCATTCGATCCGCTCGGGCGAGCGATAGCCGGGCAGGAAGCCATAGCCATGCCACTGACGCACCACATGCCTCTTTGCATGCACGGGCGCAGCAAACGTTGTAGCGGCCGAGAACACCAAAGCCACGAAAGCGATCGGAGCGAGGAGATTTCGTGCCATCACCGAATCCTGTCACTCAACCGATTGCCATTGCCACCACCACAGGCGTCCGGAGAGTCTTGTTCGCGATTTCGCGCCTTGGGCGGTCGCGGCTAGCCAATACCGTGGTCCAAAGCGCACCCAAATTTCGTCGAACATTTGCCTCCGACTCAATGCACGCTGCCCGTGGACAGCAAGACTGGGACGCGTTCGGCTACCTGACTGGGGGATAGGCCATGGGACCCGCATATCCGCCGCGTGGGAATCAAGGGCGCATCGATCAATCGCCACGTCGGGGCGATGAATATACCTTCTACGAACACGCGGACAACGTTTTGTCGCTGCTCGAAGAGAACGCCCGGCTTCGAGGGCTTGTGGTCAGGCTATCCACGATCATCCTCAAGAGCGTCGCTGACAAGTAATATGCTTCTAAGAGGGGTGACGGCCACCGGCTGCGCAACTCCATACCGGGTGAGTGGCTGCATCGGGCTTTGGCACCCAAGAGAGCGTTACCGTCGCAGCGCCTGGAGGCCAAACATCCGCAGGGCGTCTGTGCCACCAAATCAAAACTCGTACGGACTCCTAAAACCATTCGCCCGGAATATACTGGTCTAGGATTAACACGCTCAGGGATAATAGCAGCCCAACGCCGCTAAATAACGCCACCGAAACGAATGTATCTACTATGGCAACAAACTCGGCGGAGGCACGCGGAAGAATTCTTGCTATGGCGCCAGTCATCTCGTGCTCCGAAAGTTCCGGGGTGGGGCTACGACCCATTAGGCGGTTGCAGCGGAGACGGTAAAGTTCAGGTCTTAAGATTGGCTTTGCGCCGGCGCCGAAAACTAAGAGCACCTCATGATAAAACCACCCGGTGGAAAATGTCCGTTGTCGGAATAAGAGATGTTGTTGCAGCCGCGACACAGTCCCGCCCGGCCACGTGGCTCTTTATTTTCTTCCCGCTGCAAACCTGAAGATAATCAAACGGATGAGATCATCTCGACACAATCGCGCGTCCAACTTTCGCGGGGAGATCGAAATATGGTCGGTGCATCTCAAGCAAGGTGACATGATTGTCCAGCAGGCTACCAATCAGGGCTGGGTAAATCACGGCAGTGAACCTTGCCGCATCTTGTTCGTCCTTATGGATTCGCAAGAACCGTGATGTGAAGTGGCAAGCGCAGGCTTTGGCACTCCGGATAAAAACTCCGAACAGCGACAGTAGCTTGAGGCCGACTGTTAACCGTGCGTTAGGGTTAACGGTCTATTGCTGGCGCGTTAACTCGGCCAATTCGCCTGATACCGTGAGTTAAAGTGCCATGCGTCAGCAGTCCAGCCTCGCCCGGCTTCTTGCGTCCGCGGCTATGACGGCGATCTTGGGCGCCGGCGTCGGCGGCTGCCAGACCATGTCCGACATCACGGGATCGATCTCATCGAAGGGCGAGCCTGCTCCAAGCGCGGACGGTGATCCCAGGCGCGCCGTCGAGCTGTATGGCGAGCACTACCGCGCCAATCCCAAGAACCCCGAGGCGGCGCTGGCATATGGCCAGGCGCTACGTGCCACCGGTCAGCGCTCGCAGGCTGTCGCCGTTTTCGAGCAGGCCACCATCGCCCATCCCAGCAACAAATTGTTGCTCGCCGGCTTCGGCAGGGCACTTGCCGACAACGGCAACTTCCAGCAGGCGTTCGACGTACTCACCAAGGCCCATTCACCGGACAATCCTGATTGGCGAATTCTATCAGTGCAGGGAACCGCGCTCGATCAGCTCGGCCGGCATGATGAAGCACGCCGCTATTATGCCAGCGCATTGAAGATCATGCCCGAGGAGCCCTCGGTGTTATCAAACCTCGGACTGTCATACGTGCTTTCCAAGGAGCTAGCGAAGGCGGAAGAGTTTCTTCGCAGGGCTTACGCCAGCGGCAAAGCGGACGCGCGAGTGCGCCAGAATCTGGGATTGGTCGTGGGGCTGCAGGGACGCTTCGCCGAGGCCGAAACCATCGTCAAAGCGGATCTGCCGGCCGATGAGGCGGCGGCGAATGTGACGTATCTGAAAGAGATGCTGAGCCGCAAGAACAGTTCGCGCGAGGGCGCTGGGCCGCTTCCCGTGGCCTCTCTCAACCGCCCCGACTAGCATTCGGTCGCGGCGGTTGCCGTGCGTCGGCGCTCGCGTTTGGTTCGCCACCGGATAATGCAGCGGCTAATCAATGTAATTTGGGGACGCAGCATCCGCATGTCGCGATTCTCCTGCGCCATCACGCGCAGGCTCTGACCGAGCGGCGTTCCATATCGTTCCGACTGCTGCAAGGCGAGACATACTGACTTGACGCCCTCGAGGTCAGTACGCTTCGCGAGGTTTTCATAGGCCACCTTACGGTCTTGCAGATAAGACAGCTCGGCCGTGGTCAGGATGAATTCCTCCGACAGCGCCACCGACTGGGTGACGATTTCGGTACTGACCTTGCGAAACGCGACCTCGATCGACATGCCGGATTCGATGCAGATCAGCAACAGATCGAGCGCGTCGGGAAAGGCGCGTTTGATCGAGAGTTGGCGTTTTGAGATCGCGTTTTTGAGAAACAGCATCGGCGCCTGCAGCCCCAGGTAAGCCGCGCCGATACACATGCCGATCTTGATCGTCAACGACTGCTGCAGATGCGAAATCACAAACACGTAAAGCACTGCCGCCGCGAAAAACACGATAGGCGTGACCAGCCGGAAGAACAGAAAAGTGACGTAGGGAGCGTGGCCGCGATAGCCGGCCTGCGTCAGCTTATTACGCGCGGCCTCTTGCGCCAGCCACTTTCCGAGGTTGAAGTCTTCCACCACTTTGGAGACGAGTTGCTTGGGGCTCTGGCGCAGCGAAACCTTCTCGGTCTTGGAGAGACGCTCGCGCTCGCGCTGGCGGATACGCTCTCGCTCATTGGCGACCGCCTTCATGCGCTTTTGCAGACCTTCGCCCGCGAATAAAGGCATGACCAGGGTGTAGGCCGTCGCGCTCGCGGCGATAGCGGCGAGCAGCATCGTCATGAAGTGCACGTCGTGGATCTTGTCGACCAGGAAAGAAATCATGCTGCACCTTCAGAAGTCGAAGTTGATCATTTTCTTCATGACGAAGATGCCGGCGGACATCCACACCACGCAGCCGACGAGCATCAGCTGCCCGGTGGGATGGGTCCACAGCAGTGAGATGTAGTCGGGCGTCGAGAGGTAAACCAGGAGCATGACGATCGGCGGCAACGAGCCGATGATACCCGCGGACGCCTTGGCTTCCATCGACATCGCCTGAATCTTCTCGGCCATTTTTTTGCGGTCGCGCAGCACCTTGGAGAGATTGCCCAAGGCTTCCGACAGATTGCCGCCGGATTTCTGCTGGATAGCGATCACGATGCCGAAGAAATTCGCTTCCGGCACCGGCATACGTTCGAAAAGACGCGTGCATGCCTCGCCGAGCGGCATCCCGATCGCCTGGGTTTCGATAATGGCCAGAAACTCGCTTTTGAGCGGCTCTGGCGCGTCGGCGGCGACGACCTTGATCGACTCGAACAGCGGCAGCCCGGCTTTGATGCCGCGAACGATGACGTCCACTGCGTCTGGAAGCGCCTTGAGAAACTTCGCCTCCCGGCGCTTCTTGAGATAGCTCAGGCTCCAGCGTGGCAGGCCGAGACCGGCCGCGAACGCAAGGCCCGCAGCCGAAAGCAGTCCGCCTCCGGATAGTATCGCCACCAGAAAGCACGCGGCGGCGAGAATGCCGGACACGATCATGAATTTCTGCGTCGACCAATCCAGGCCAGCCTGTGTCAGTCGGCTGCTCAGCGGTACTTTGCTTTCCTTGCGACGGCGCGCCTCGAGATCCTTAATGGACGTTTCCACTTGTTCACGGCGCGAGCGCTGGTTTTTGTCCGCGGCTCGCGCGGCAGGCTCCGACCTCGCCACCGACGCACGGCGGCTCTCGGCTTTTTTTTCCCCGGACAGGAATGGATAAATAAAGACCCATGCGATGCCGCCGAGCGCGGTGGCGGCGAGAAAGCCCAATGCCAAGGTTTGCATTTTCATCGCGCGCTCCGCTACACTTTGGTGACGACTTCGGCGGCGTCAAGCGCCGCGGCAAGCCGCTTCTCTTCGTTGTAATATCGCGCGCGATCCCAGAATCGGGGCCGCCCGATGCCGGTTGAGCGATGCCGGCCGACGATCTGCCCATTGGCGTCCTCGCCGAGCAAGTCGTAGATGAACAGATCCTGGGTAACGATGGTGTCGCCTTCCATGCCCATCACCTCGGTGATGTGCGTGATGCGGCGCGAGCCGTCACGCAGACGGGCGGCTTGGATGACGACGTCGATCGAGGCGCAGATCATTTCGCGAATGGTACGCGACGGCAGCGAAAATCCACCCATGGTGATCATGGATTCGCATCGTGACAGGGCTTCGCGCGGATTGTTGGCGTGCAACGTTCCCATCGATCCGTCGTGACCTGTATTCATCGCCTGCAGCAGGTCGAACGCCTCTGGTCCACGGACTTCGCCGACGATGATGCGTTCGGGGCGCATGCGCAGGCAGTTCCGGACCAGTTCGCGCATGGTGATCTGGCCCTCGCCCTCGATGTTGGGAGGACGGGTCTCGAGTCGCACCACATGGGGCTGCTGCAGCTGTAGTTCGGCGGCATCTTCGCAGGTGATGATGCGCTCGTCGTTATCGATGTACTGCGTAAGGCAATTCAGCAGAGTGGTTTTGCCGGACCCGGTGCCGCCGGAGATCAGAACGTTGGCCCGGCAGCGCCCGATGATCTGCAGGATATCCGCGCCTTGCGCCGTGATGGCGCCGAATTTGACCAGCTGATCCAGCGTCAGCTTGTCCTTTTTGAATTTTCGAATGGTGAGCGCCGGGCCGTCGATCGCCAGCGGCGGAACGATGGCGTTGACGCGCGAGCCGTCGGCGAGGCGCGCGTCGCAAATCGGCGAGGACTCGTCGACACGCCGGCCGACCTGGCTGACGATACGCTGGCAGATATTCAGCAGTTGCTGATTGTCGCGGAAGCGGATTCCGGTTTGCTGGATGCGGCCGGCGACTTCGATGAACACTGCGCCGGCGCCGTGGACCATGATGTCGGAGATGTCATCGCGCGCCAAAAGCGGCTCAAGCGGCCCATATCCGAGAACGTCGTTGCAGATATCGTCCAGCAGTTCTTCCTGCTCGGCGATCGACATCACGATGTTCTTGATCGCGATGATCTCGTTGACGATGTCGCGGATCTCCTCGCGTGCCGACTCGCCGTCCAGCTTGGCGAGTTGGGCAAGGTCGATCGCCTCGATCAGGGCCCCAAAAATCGTCGCCTTGACCTGATAATAGTGGTCCGACCGCCGCGCTTCGATCACAGGCGGGGCAGGTTTGGCCGGCGAGAGCGGCGGTGAAGCGATGGCTGGCGGAGGGGGCGCGCTTCGTGGAATGGCCGGTGCCGCGGCGGAAGCTGGTTCCAGCGCGTCGGCCGCGGGCTTTATCGCCCGGGTTTCGGTTTCAGGTCCGCTACGCTTACCAAACACGACAATACTCCACGCAGGTTGCCCTACTTTGTCCGAAGCTTTTTAATCAGGGGTGAGAGGAAGGAACCCCGCGGCTTTTTGGTCTCGCCCCGGCCGGTCAGCCGTTGCGCGATCTGCAGGAACATTTCGGTGGTGCGATGATTGGCGGCGATTTCCGCGATCATCTGGCCGTTATTGGCGGCCGAGCCAAACATTTGCGGCTCGAACGGAATGGTCGCGATCGGCTCGGTCTCGATCGCCTTGGCAAATTCGTTGAAGTTGATCTCGGGTCGCTTCGGCACGCCGACCTGATTGAGGCAATACAGCGGAATGCGGTCATTCGGCCGCGATGCCTTCAACAAATCGAAGATATTCTTGGTGTTGCGCAAGTTGGCGAGATCGGGTGCCGCGACGATCAGAATGTCGTCCGCGCTGATCAAGGCGCGCTTGGTCCAGCCCGCCCACTGGTGGGGAACGTCGAGAACGATGCAGGGCATCGTGGTGCGAAGCGTATCGAAAATCGAATCGAAGGCGTCGGCGCCGAAGTCATACACCCGCTCGAGCGTCGCCGGCGCGGCCAGCAGGCTAAGGTGGTCGGTGCATTTCGACAGCAGGCGGTCGATAAAGGCGGTATCGACGCGATCGGGCGAGAATACCGCATCAGCGATGCCCTGCGCGGGATCCTGATTGTAATCGAGCCCGGCGGTGCCAAATGCGAGGTCGAGATCGGCGACCACCGAGTCCAGCGCGAGATCGCGCGCGATCGCCCAGGCCACGTTATGTGCGATGGTGGATGCGCCGACGCCGCCTTTTGCTCCGACGACCGCAATGATCCGGCCAACGGCTTTCGCTTCCGGTGTCGAGAACAAGCCGCAGATCGAGCGCACCACGTCAAGCGCATTGACCGGCGCAAGTACGTAATCGCTGACGCCACGGCGCACCAGTTCGCGATAAAGCCCGACGTCATTGATGCGGCCGATAACTATAACGCGGGTTCCGGAGTCGCAGACCGTTGCGAGCTGATCGAGCCCGATCAGAATCTCATTGCGGCCTTCGGTTTCCAGGATAATCACGTTGGGGGTAGGCGCCGTGCGATAGGCTTCGGTTGCCGCGGCCATTCCACCCATCTGAATTTTCAGATGAGCCTTGCCGAGGCGGCGGTCTTCGCCCGCCGATTGCACGGCGGCTGCGGTTTCCACCGTTTCGCAAAACGCTTGCACAGAGACACGCGGCGAAGGCGCAATATGATCTTCCAGCGGCGGCGTGACCTCCGGCTGCTGTTCGGAATTCTGGCGCGCGTAACTGATCATCTGCCTGCATCGCTGAGTTTGGCCTTATCGGCTTCGGAATAGGTGGTCGCGGTCGATGTGCCCTTGCGATACTTCTCGAAAGCGGCGGTGCGTCGCGCCGTATACGCAGGAGTTTCAGGTCGCGGCTGCACGAGATCCGATGGATTGTCGACCATCGCTGCCACGTTGCGCTGGTAGGCGCAGCCAAAATTGAAATACGGCTTGTTATCGAAGTAGCCCTTGTTCTTGATCGAGGGTCCGAGATCCTCCGGCCAGGTGCCACAGGGACCGGCGACAGCGGATATTCTGGGATAGCTCAGGCGGATTGCCGCCATCTGGCGCGGATCGTCCGGACGGTAGCGGCGCACGAGCAGCCCGCGCGGTGGTACGCCTGCGGAAGCGAGCAGCGCCTGAACGTCGCGCAGCGTATCGGCTGCCGTTCGTGCGTTGGGAGTATTGACCGGCAGGTCTGCGCTGATCGCGCCGGTTCCTTCGCGCAGCCAGGTTTGCGCCAAACCGATCACGTCGTTCCGCTGGGAAGCGGAAAGACCGCCACGCCCTTGACCGACGAATATGACGACTGATTGGTCCGCTTCATGGATCGCGATCGGATGCCGCAAGCGATAATCGTCCGGGACGCTCGCTATCGTGACCGCCTCGTCGGCATGCATGCAAGCCCCGAGCGCGACGGCAACGCCGACGAGCACTCCGCCGAGGCGAAGGGCGCGATTGCGATCGAGGGGTGTCTGGGCTGTCATTGTCTGATCCTCGTCACGCCTCAATCGG
>VAZS01000102.1 GCA_005884855.1 Alphaproteobacteria bacterium
AAATCCGCCCTGCACGCCGCCCATGAAGCGGGCGCTGCTTCCCTCCAGACTGTTACTGCCGGCAAACGCGCCGCCTAGATGGCCGCCCAGATAGAAACCGGTCCAGTTGTAGATAGCTTGCGGCGCCGTGGCGACCGGAGCGCTGGGATAGGTGCGTGGAGGAATATCAGCTGCCAACGCCGGAGCGGCGAACCAAATAAAAGCAGCTCCGCCGAGCAGAAATTTCTTCATAACTGGATTCCTCGTACTCTTTACTAGCACATCAATCAAACAAGATGGCGCGAATTTGGTTGCTTCGCGGCAATGCCGGACGTGTGATGGTTACTTAACTGTAATGGCCCGGCAGTGTCTCAGTTCATGAGGCGTTCGGATTGGTTGTATCGATTGCGCCCAGGTTGTGAAGCTCAAGGGCGCGCCTTCGGAGGAGGTATATCGTGGCGTGATTGACGCGCGATGAACGAAATCGAGGAGGAAAAAATGACCCCGGCCCTGATGGACGACTATCCGCCGCAGCCCGACCGGCTGGTGACGCTGACCAATTGGCGCAAGGCACCATTTAGCGCCTGGGGCTTTCGGAATGTGCGGCGGATTATCCCGACTGCCAACATCGCGGCATCCGGTGATGCAGTCGCGCTCGAACCCGCGCTGGAAGAGATCGGGCATGTGGGATTCAACGGCCATGACGGCAATCCCACTACGGTGAGCCAGGCGCTACGCGCCACCCAGACCGACGCGTTTATTGTGCTCAGGCGCGGCCGCCTCGCGAGCGAGTGGTACGGAAACGGCATGAATGCCACCACGCCTCACATCATCTTCTCGATCAGCAAGTCGATCAGCGGCGTGCTCGGCGGAATCCTGATGGACCGTGGCCTGCTCAATCCGGATGACCGCGTCACCGACTACGTCCCTGAACTGGCATCGTCAGTGTACGCGGAATGTACCGTCCGGCATCTCCTGGACATGGCGGTCGGCATTGCTTTTACCGAAGACTATGACGACCCCAAGGGTGACGTGATGCGTTACCGCTACGCGATGGGGTGGGATCCGCTACCGGCCGGCGAAGCGCCGGACGATCTTCGCAGCTTTCTCGCGCGGCAAAAACCCGACGGACAAAAGCACGGCGAGTTGTTTCACTACGTCTCCGCCAACACCGACGCGCTCGGCTGGGTCTATGAACGTGCCTCCGGCCAATGTTATTCCGATATCACGAGTGAATATCTCTGGATTCCGCTTGGCGCCGAGCGCGACGCCTACATCACCGTCGACAGCCGTGACGCCATGCGCGCGGCGGGCGGCATCTGTGTCACACCGCGAGACCTCGCCCGTTTCGGCGAGATGATCCGGCGGCGCGGCGTAGCCGATGGCAGGCAGGTCGTGCCCGGTGCATGGATCGACGACATCAATGAGCATGGCGACCCCGAGGCATGGGCGCGTTCCGAATTCGCGGACATGTTCCCGCAAGCGAGTTACCGCAGCAACTGGTACCGGATCGATCGCACCAACAACGTGCTCTGCGCGTTCGGCATTCATGGCCAATGGATTTACATTCACCCGCAAGCCGAACTGGTGATCGTCAGGATGGCCTGCGAGGCTACGCCGCTGGACATCGATCGCGTGCGCGGATGGCGGCGCGGTTTTGATGCGATCGCGGATTATTTCTTGTAACTGGCGTTAGCTCGTCCTGAATGCTGTCCAGCGCGCATCCGGAGCTTCGTCGTCTTCGTCTGCCCATGCCGTTCGGGGGTTTGGCACCGGATGCGGCAAGGCGCCCCGGTGCTCCGCCACGGCGAGCGGATTGCTTCGATCGAACCAGCCCTGACACTGCGCGCAGCGGGCAAAATTGTCGGCCTCGAACGCCGGGCCTTCGGTTCTACAAATTCGGCGATCGGACATGTAGGGCTCCAGCGTTGATCGTGCGGCGTGGCTGCTCATTGAAATCCAGGGAACGTGGCCGGGCGGTTTGTCCTTCCAGCCATGCTTCGGTCTTCGCCAGGTTTAACAAGGCGCGTGCTAGCTGGCGCGGCGCGCGACGCTCTGGGCCAGGCGGCATTGCGCGTGCCTTTCGCATCATCTCGAGGGCAGCATGGCGGTAGGCAACAGAACGACTGAAGAACAGCAGATTGCTCACGGCTCAACTCCGGAAGGAATCTAACGCAATTATCCTCCGGGATTCCTGAATACTGGCTGAAGGCTGCCTTCCTCCGCAGTTTCATCGAACCGACTTTAGTCGGGGGCCGGGAACTCGGCGCTTCAGTCTGGCAAGTCGGTCCCACCACGGACCGCGCGCTAGCGCGTCAGCTTTTCCAGATCCGGGAAGCCCGCGTAAACCGCGCCAGCGCAAATGTCGGTCGCATTTTCGACCACGCGGTCGAGCCGTCCATTAACGTAGAGAACGGCGCGTTCGCGCAATTCGCGGTAACTTCCGTCCGACTCGCGCGGGCTAAATCGCAGGCAGGTGACGTAACGCACTCGTCCGCCGATGGTACGCTGCACCGGCTCGGCTAGCGAAGCCTCATGCACGCCGAGCGGATTGTTGAGGTAGGTTTTCATGAACGCCAGCAGCTCGGTGCGGTAATTATTCGGATAGGCCTGGATAGCATTGCCGTTATCGATGGTCATGGCGGCTTCTCTGCCGTCTTCGCCGCCTCCCGCACACGCCGCAAGCGAGATCGGCAGCAGCAGGATCAGCGCGCGCTTTGCTGAGATTACCAAGTTCGACCCGTTCGAAGTTCCAACATCGACGCGGTTCTAGACCGTTCGTTGATGAAATGGAATTCTCCATGTCTTTGGGCCGGAGATCGATCAGAGTTATAAAAGTACCGGCCCGACATCATTGGGGACACAATGAGACGGGCCGGCTTAAACCCGCCCGGGGGCGGCGGGTAATTTGGATAGGCTACCGGGGCTCAGTTTCAGCCGCGCTTGGTAGCCTAGCCAATGTGCTTGATTGTAACTTTCGAGACTTTGTGGGTCTTCACCGCCCCCACGTGCTTGTGTCCATGGCGGCGGACATGCTTCGCCTTATGCCGGCTCATTTTGGCGTTGGCGTTCAGCGTGCCCGGCTTCACCTGTTTCACCTGCTCGGTTTTAGTAACCGGCGCCTGCGTCGTCTTGGCTTGGCCCGCGGCCAGCGCGGGTGCGGCGAAAACGGAAACTGCCAGCAGTGCTGCGGAAATAGTCTTCAACATGGTCCTCTCCTCCTCAGGGGATCGCGGGGTCGCCGGTCGGATGGCCGGGCCTGTGATCATGTCGCGACCTTAAGACCCGTGCCCTGAACCCGATCTGAAGCGCAGCGATGGATTTCGTTCATCTTGATGGCATCTTGGTCATGTTTCCGCCGCGAATACCGCGGATTGGCCCGGGCAACTCAGTCAAATAAAGGTCATGGCCCGGAATGTTCTTGTGCTGCAGGTGTTCAAGCTCGATAGGCTCGGTGTAGGATTACCCCCGCGGAATAGGAGCGGCCGATGAGCACTCGGTCATTCCGGCTGACGCAGTCGAGCTTTTCGAGCTTTACCCAACCAGGAGAGATGAATGCGCAAATTGGCTATCAGGATACTGACGCTGGCAAGCTTCGCGCTGGCGCTGGTCGCGGCACCCGTGATTGTGTACGCCGCACCCGATAACGACCCACCGCCGCCGCCGTCCTCCTCGACCAAGTCGAAAGCCAAGAAGAAGACCAGCGAAGTCAGCCCGAGTACAAAGGACGCGGCATTCGCCAAGGAGTATCGGGCAGCCTACGCCACGATCTACGATCGGCACGACTATGCTTCCGCTATCGAACAATTGAAGGCGCTAGCCCGCGATGACGTCGCCGCGGTCGCCAACCTGATCGGCTATTCCTATCGCAAGCTCGGCGACTACAAGGTCTCGCAGATCTGGTATGAGCGCGCGCTCAAGGCCGACCCCGGCCACGTCAAGACCTGGCAATATTATGGGCTGTGGCAAGTCGAACAGGGCAACCGCGACCAGGCCCAATATCACCTGAGCCGGATCGCCGCTTTGGCCGGCACCAACAGCGAGGAATATCGCTCGCTTGCCGACGCGCTCGAAAAGCCGCCCGGCACCGGTCTCGTTTATTAAGTTCGGCATCCCAAGTTGAACCGGCGCGACCCTACATGGTCGCGCCGGTTTTTTTATTTAGCTGCGTCTTTCATCATCGCCTCTGCCTCGGCCCGAAATGCCTGACGAGAGGGCTCGCGCGAATAGAACATGTGGCCGCCCGGATACACGACGAGCTTGACTCGTTCCGGCGTGGCATAGGCGGGAAGCTGGTCGAGCTGAATTTTCGAACCGAAATACGGTGTGGCCAGATCGAACAACCCATGCCCCACCAGTACCTTTAGCGTCGGATCAAGCGCGAGAATCTCACGTAGCTGGGAAGTCGATTGCACGGGATTTATTCCGCGACCAAAATCCCAAGCCCTCTCCAAGTCGCCGTTTAGCAAACGATAAGAGCCGTCCGGCCGCCAATTGAGCTTGCGCGTGGTGAGATCGACTGCGGCGCTGGTCAAGGGAGCAAGCAGCGGTTCACCAGAGGGATCGCTGAAATGAAACGAGCTGGAATCCGGATAGGGATCGATGCCCAACACCGACCCGTCGTAGCGTCCGGTGACCTTGCCGTTCTTGCGGTCGAATTCGCGGCGAAACTCCATCACGTCGAAGCGCCCGGCCAACCTGCGGCTCACCTGACGATCTATCCCGGTCAAGTCAGCCACCTTGTCGGCGAGCCGGGTCGTTGCCTCGCTATCGGCTTGCCCTCTCACGAGATCGGCAAGAAAATCGCCCCTCGCATAGAGTTCGACGTCCGCCATCTCGGCGCGTGTCACCGGACCCTTGGCCTGACGCGCAACGGCCGCCATCGTAGGAAGACTCATGACATACTGCAGCAGGCTCGAACCTCCAAATTCGCGGAAGTCGAACAGCGGCGAAATCAGTATCAGGCCCTTCACCCCGATGCCCTGCTGGTGCTGCAGATTGCGAACGATCTTCGGTCCGCGAATGCCGCCATAGCTCTCGCCGGCAACAAATTTGGGCGACAACAAGCGGCCGTATTTTTCTAACCAACGACGGATAGTCAGCGCGTTCGAGTTCACATCGCCATCGACGGAGAAAAACCTCTTGCGCACCTCCTCGCCGGCCGCGACGAAACGGCTATAGCCGGTACCGACCGGATCGATGAAGACCAGATCGGAAAAGTCGAGCCAGGTCTCCGCATTAGGCTGGAGGTCCGGCGAGGCGGAGGGGATCGCCGCCTCCCCGTCGATCGTCAGCCGCCAGGGCCCGGCGGCGCCTAGCTGCAAGTAGGCGGAAGCAGCCCCGGGGCCGCCATTGAAAAAGAAGGTCACCGGACGGCGACCGGGATCGGCGCCATCGAGTTGATAGGCGGTGTAGGCGATATCGGCTTGCGGCTCGCCTTTGTCATCGAACAGCCGAATAGAACCTGCTGTCGCCGTGAAGGCCAGCGTGCGCCCGGGAAGCGACAGCGTGTGTTTGGTGGTGGAATCAGCGGGCAGCTTGTGCTGCTCGGCCACCGAGGGCGACGCCGGCGTCTCGGCCCGTCCACCTGGCGTTCCTGATTTCCGAGCTGAGGGCGTCGCAGTCAACTGACCCGGAGAGGGCTGCGGCGCATCCTGCGCACGCGCCGCGGCCACGATCAGCAAGGCAACGATTACGGCGGCGAAACCCGCACGTGAGGGCGTGGCGAAAGCGATGGCCATATCTATTGTTCTCCTGCGCCGAGCGATCCATACAGGCGGCCGCGTTCACCATATCAGCCGAGAATTCCCGAAAGCAGCAGGTTTGTCGTTCAAAACTGTGACAGCCTGCCATGGTTAGCAGCCGCGGATATGGCCAGTTCGCCTTCGATCGCGTCGCAGGATTGCGTAACTCCTCGATGGCCGGGCCAGCCTATCTCGACAAGCACAGCCAAGGTCGTATAGACGACCTCGCGCACCCCTCTCAGCAGCCGTGCCCAGGATGAGCCCGCAATCGCAATGAGCAGCCCCAAGCGATATGACCGGATCGCCTTTGTCGCGAGCGCCGTGGCGGAAGCCCAGCAGGCGTTGGCGGCGCTGGTCGAGCTTTACGGCAATCGCGACCCGGCCGAGGCGGATGTCGTGGTGGCGCTTGGCGGCGACGGACTGATGCTGCAAACGCTGCACCGGCACATGCGTACGGGAAAGCCGATCTACGGCATGCATCGCGGCACCGTCGGCTTTCTGATGAATGAATTCTCCACGCACGACTTGCACGCGCGTCTCGCGGCCGCGCGGGAGTCTGTCATCCATCCGCTCTTGATGCGCGCCATCGACGTACACGGCGCGATTCAGCATCATCACGCCATCAACGAAGTCGCGCTATTCCGTCAGACACATCAGGCGGCGCGCTTGCGCATTTTGATCGATGACCGCGAACGCATGGCCGAATTGATAGCCGATGGGGTTCTGGTAGCGACGCCGGCGGGCTCGACCGCCTACAATCTCTCGGCGCAGGGACCGATCATCCCGATCAACGCCGCGCTTCTGGCCCTCACTCCGATAAGTCCGTTTCGACCTCGGCGCTGGCGAGGCGCACTGCTGCCCAACACGGCCTCCGTCGTCATCGAGGTATTGGAGAGCGAGAAACGGCCGGTTGCGGCGGTGGCCGATCACGATGAGGCGCGGGATGTCCGCCGCGTCGAAGTGCTGTCCGACAAGTCCATCTCGATGCGGATGCTGTTCGATCCCGGTCACAGCCTGGAAGAGCGCATTCTGAGCGAGCAATTCGGCTATTGAGGCGCGTTCGGCTCCGCGTTGGTGACACCCCGCAACCATTCGTTAACGGCGCCGCGATATGGTTAACGCAGGGTATACCGTTGAGCGGTACTCCCCAAGGGCATCGCCATGTTCCGCATCGATTTCAACAAGCTTCGATTTCTCGTATGCGACGATAATCCGCATATGCGTCGGATTTTGCGGACGCTGTTGCATTCGTTCGGCGCGCGCGAGGTGTACGAATCCGAAGACGGCGCAACCGCGTTGGAAATGTACAGCCACTACGTCCCGGATATCGTCATCACGGATTGGTCGATGCCGATCTTCGATGGCCTCGAACTGGCGCAGATGATTCGGCAGCCGGAGTTGAAGGGCAATCCGTTCGCCCCGATCATCATGCTGACGGGCCATTCAGAGAAACGCCGCGTCACTGTGGCGCGCGATGCCGGGGTTACCGAATTCCTCGCGAAACCGATTTCCGCCAAGGGCCTTTATCAGCGCATCCTGAACGTGGTCGCCAATCCGCGCCCGTTCATAAAAACCAAAACCTATTTTGGACCGGACCGGCGGCGCAACAGCAGCAACGCCTATATCGGGCCCGAACGCCGCGTCGGCGGCGAGGTCGAAGTGCTTCAGCAGCCCTCGCTTCTCGACAAAGCCCGCACCCCCGTTTAGCGCCGAGAGCCTTAAGGAAACCACATGGCGAAACACAACCGGGGCGCGCTCGAGATCAAGGCCTTCGCCGACCATCACGTGATCACGCAGCCCAATCCCCTGAGCAGCGTGCTGCGGCGTGTTGGCGGAAAAAATCTCGACGATCCGGTGGCTCGCGCCGAGAAGGCGCTTGCAGGCCTTTCCGGCCAATTCAAGAATTGGATGAGTATCGAGGCCGACCGGCTCTCGGCCGCCCACGCCACCATTCTCAGACTCGGCTTTACCGACGAAACCTGCGAAGAGCTGTTTCGCGCCGCTCATGACATCAAGGGCGACGCCGCCACATTCGGATATCCATCGGCCGGTGCGGCGGCCGATAGCCTTTGCAGGATTATCGAGCACGCGCCCGAACTCGAACGGGTGCCATCGAACCTGATTGCACACCATATCAGCGCGATCCAGGCGATCGTGCACGAGCGCACCAGGCTGGATACGGTCTCCATGGCCGGCGAGCTGAGCCGGGAACTGCGCGGAGTGGCGGACGAATACCTCACCCAGGCCAACCGCGACCGTCCGGAGCACCTGGAAGCGATCCTTGCACCGAGCATCGCGCCCGGAAACTAGCTCCGTGATGCGGAAGATCGATCGGATTTAAACGATCAAGCCGCGATCAACTGATGCGCAATCGGCGTGACGGCCTCGTCGGCGATCAACTCGTCGGCAATCAAGTCGTGACAGAACATGCGGGCTTCTTCCCGCGCCGACTCCGCCGCAAAGCGCCGCAACAGAACCAGCAGCGGCTCTGCAGCCTGCTGGTCGGTTTCGCAGTGCGTCAGCACCCGCTCAACCATCCGCCGGTGCAATTTGGCCGCGCCTCCGGGGGTGTCGACAAATCCAGTTTCATAACTGGCTTCCAGCGCAACCCGAAACGCGGCAAAGGTGGATTCCGGCAGTCCGGCGCGGGTCAGCAGCGCCTGCACGCCGGCGCCAGTGCGGCCGTGCAGCAACGCCGCGACGCGTGCCTGCGGCAGACCGGACAACTCCGATAATGCATGATTGAACAGTTCGAGATTGCCCGACAACAATGCGCGCAGGATCAGGCCGGCATTGAGCTGGGCTGTTGCGCGCAGATGCCGCACCAGCCCGACCATGTCTTCGCCCCGAGAGCGCGCCGCGATGTTGAGAGTCGAGCGATCGCGCGCGTCGCTCGCGATCCGCCCCGCCCGATCGGGGCTCAACCAGTTCCGTGCGACAACGAATTGCGCCAGCGTGTCGGAGAGCTTGTCGACCAGCGCAATGCGAGTCGCGGCAGGAAGATCTTGCAGCACCAGCATCGATTCGCGGATCGCGGCGAGATGACCATGGCGCTCGACGATGCGATCCCAGGAAAACGGCGCGAGTTCGGCGTAGGCGTTCTCGATCAGCTCAAGTGCCGCAGCCGCAGTGCCGACCTCTGCGATCGCGGCGGCGACCGAGGCCGGCAGATTGATGCGCCGGGCGACGGCGCATTGCGTTTCACAATTGCCGGTCGCGATAATGTCAACGAGATCGGCGTCGATCAGAAGCGGGGAATATTCGAGGACCGGCAGCGCGACCGACGGCTGGTCGAGCGACAGCGCCTGCACGATGCCTGCGGGTGCTTCCGTGCTGCGGGCAAATACCTCGGCCATCGCCTGCCGCACCAGGGGGGAGCCGTCGTCGAGCAGCATCAAGAGCGCGCCTTCGGCGGCGGCGCGGTCTTCTGCAGTGAGATCGGAAATTAGCCACGCCCGCGCCAGCGCTCGCGTTGCTTCCGCCCGCTCGCCTGCCGGAGCGGTTTCATTGAGGTTTTGTTAACGGTGGAGGCCGGACTAGCCTCACTCGCGATCTGGCTTAGCTGAATGTGCCGTTACGGTCACTGAACAGATCGAGCGGTCGCGGAGCGCGGAGCTCGGGCGTTTGCGTCGAGATCGGGGCCGTCGAGGCGACCGAAGTCAACGAAGAGGAGTTGCCCCACAATTCACGAATCGCAGGCGAGACAGGCTCGCTCCGTTCGCCGGCCTGGAACAGCGAACGGAATATCGGCTCGCCCGGCGAGGAGTTGGCGACAGTTGACGCCGACGCCATCGCCACCGGGGTGACCGAGCGAACGTCCGGAAAGCTCGAAAGGTAAGCGGCGTTGTCGACGGCGGGTGAAGCCGGCGCCGCGCTGGCAAGCGCCACGGCAGGATGGATGTCGCCGACCGAACCCATCGCATTTCGCGTCGTCGTTGAATTCGCGGCCACGACAAAACGCGAGGTCAGCACCGAATATACTTCGGACACGCTGCGCGCGCGCCCCGTTCCGTCGAAAAAGATCGAATGGTTCGCGGCGGCTGCGTTCGGGAAGAGGCGCGCCCCCGACGCCTGCGGATTGTCTTCGGCGTTTGAGATCAGCTTGGCCGCGCCGCCGACGCCCATGAAGTGCGCCATGTAGAGCTCGCCGTCGGTCGGACGCCGGCCGATCTTGCCGGTGAGCTTGAAACTGTTGGACTGGGTCAGCACGGCCGCCATCGCCGAGGCGGCGGCGGGATCGTCGCGCAGCTTCAAGATCGCGGCTCGCGCGGCCGGATCCTTTACCGAGTAGCTGCCGGACGATTTGGTAATCGCCTCGGCGTATTTTCCGTAGCCTAGCTGCGCGCCCGCTTCCTTGACGGTGCCGAGCCAGGTCTGGTCGATGAACTGAAACAGACCGTGCGCCGATGAAGTCGAAGCGCCCGCCGCCGGATTGAAATTAGATTCCATCTTCGCGGTAGCGAGCAGATATTCGAAGCTGGTCCCAGTGCTGCTGGCAGCCTGCTTGATCGCGCCTGCAATCCGCACGCGTGATGGCTCGACACCTGCCGCTGCCGTGCCGTTTGACGTGTCAACCGACATATGTGGGTGCCCCACTCCGGCTCACAGTGGGGCGATTATGGTTAACCGAG
>VAZS01000103.1 GCA_005884855.1 Alphaproteobacteria bacterium
CGGAACGCTAGACGATCCTTTGGTATATCGCGGCGCGCAAAAGGCGATCTTCACGGCGGAAGGTCAGCCTTTCCATCTCATTGCGGACGGCGTGCCCGCCTTTGAAGGCCTGCCGCCGCGGCAATAGTTCAAATCAACCCCACTGGAGTTGGTACGCCCTAGTCCTGCGGCTCTGTCGTGATTTCGCCGGAGGCGTCGACGCGCAGCCAGCCCGAGGGGGCGAGGCGCTGCTGCGGCAGGAAGCGTCCCTTGTAATCCATCTTTTTTGAACCCTCGATCCAGTAGCCGAGATAGACGTAGGGCAATCCCTGCCGCCTGGCGCGCGCGATATGGTCGAGGATCATGAAAGTGCCGAGCGAGCGGCTTTCCTCCGACGGTTCAAAAAACGAATAAACCATCGACAGCCCGTCACTGAGCACGTCAGTCAGTGCCACCGCCAGCAGGTCCTCACCGCGGCCGGTGACGCCGCTACCAGTGGCGCGCCGACGGTACTCGATAACCCGGGTCTCGACGTGGCTATCCTCCACCATCATGGCGTAGTCGAGCACGGTCATGTCGGCCATGCCGCCATGGCGATGGCGATGGTCGAGATAGGCGCGGAATACGGAATATTGCTCGGAGGTCGGCACCGCGCTGCGCTGTTCGCTGATGACATCGGCGTTGCGCGCCAGGATCTTTCGCAGATTGCGCGATGGCCGGAATTCGTTGGCGATCACACGAACCGACACGCAGGCGCGGCACTGATCGCAGGCCGGGCGATAGGCGATCGACTGGCTGCGCCGGAAACCGCCATGGGTCAGCAGGTCGTTGAGCTCGCCGGCTTTGTCGCCGACCAGATGCGTGAAAACCTTGCGCTCATGGCGGCCGGGCAGATACGGGCAGGGCGAGGGTGCCGTGAGATAGAACTGCGGAGTATCACGGGAGTGCTGGGTCACGGGATGTCGTCAGTCTCTAAAAGTCGAAGCACCCTCCAGCATCGCGCCGCGGAGGCCGAGCGTCAATCGGCTTGCCGGCCTGCCGGTGTCGTCAAAAAGTTCGTGCCGTCTGTGCGACGGGGTTGCGGACCGAGCTGTTGATGACAACGGTTCCCAGCACGACATCGTGCAGCAATCGTCGGCGGGCGTTGAACAGACCGACCAGCAGCACCAAAGGCGACAGGAACGATATCGAAACCCAAAACAGCACGGCGTGCATGGCGCCGAGTACGAAATAGCCGGGGGCGCCGTACCAGGTGCGCAGTTCCAGATCCATCACGCGCATGCCGAGGGTAGCGGAATGTGGACCGCCCAGCGAGGCGCCGTAATAAATCACCGCCCAGATCACGGTAGCCGGTGATACCAGCCAAAACAGGACCCAGCCCAGCCCGAGGGTGATCAGCCCGAACACGGCGATAAACATCAGCGCCAGGATCACCGGAATCGAAAGCACGATCATGTCGATCAGGAACGCGAATACGCGCCGGCTCAGCACGCCGCGAAACAATTCCGGCTCCGCCCACGGATCGAATGCATGCGGCTGAAACGAGCCGCCGTCGCCCGAAGCGCCACCGCGGTAACCTGAACCGCTGTCAGACATGATCAGTCCTCCCGACTGTGCATCACCGTGCAGGACATGGGAATGTCGGTCCGCGGCTGCAAGAGGCAATCGCGCCTACGCGCCTCAGACTTCCATCTTGAGCTTTTCAGCCGCCCTGGCCGCGAAATACGTCAGAATGCCATCGGCGCCCGCGCGCTTGAATCCGAGCAGGCTTTCCATCATCGCGCGCTCGCCGTCGATCCAGCCGTTGCCGGCCGCGGCGGCAATCATCGCGTATTCGCCGGACACCTGATAGACGAAGGTCGGCATTCCGAAGCTGTCTTTGACCCGCCGGACCACGTCGAGGTACGGCATGCCCGGCTTCACCATCACCATATCGGCGCCCTCGGCGATATCGAGCTCGACCTCGCGCAGCGCCTCATCGGAATTGCCGCTATCCATCTGGTAGGTCCGCTTGTCGCCGGTCAGTGTTTTGGCCGAGCCGATCGCGTCGCGGAACGGGCCGTAAAAGGCGGAGGCATACTTCGCCGCATAGGACATGATCTGCACGTCCAAGAATCCGGCGGCATCGAGTCCGCCGCGGATCGCGCCGACGCGGCCGTCCATCATGTCCGAAGG
This sequence comes from Alphaproteobacteria bacterium, assembly GCA_005884855.1. Taxonomy (GTDB): domain Bacteria; phylum Pseudomonadota; class Alphaproteobacteria; order Rhizobiales; family Xanthobacteraceae; genus Bradyrhizobium. The sequence goes on from VAZS01000103.1 coordinate 2,155, forward strand.
CGCAATGATGTCGCAGCCGGCTTGCGCCTGCACCAACGCCTGTCGCACCAGCACCGCCACCGTCTCGTCGTTCAGGATCCGGCCGCCCTCGATCAGCCCGTCATGGCCGTGGCTGGTAAATGGATCGAGCGCCACGTCACAAAGTATGCCCAGGTCTGGAAATTCCTTTTTGATGGCCCGCACCGACTTGCAGACGAGATTGTCGGCATTGGTGGCCTCCGATCCTTGCTCATCGCGAAGGCCGGGATCGGTATAAGGGAAGAGTGCGATGCAGGGGATGTTCAGCTTCGCCGCGCGCTCGGCGTCGCGCACGGCCTGGTCGACGCTCAGTCGCTCGACGCCTGGCATCGAGGCGACAGCGGCGCGTTTGTTATGACCGTCGACCACGAATAGCGGCCAGATCAGATCGTCCGTGGTCAGCACGTTTTCGCGCACCAGCCGGCGCGCCCATTCCGCCTTGCGGTTGCGGCGAGGCCGGATTACCAGGTCGAGCGAAGCAGTGCCTGCCGCGGGCTCCTGACGGGGCGCATCGCGCATTTCGCTCGGTCGCCCGAATTTAATCGCCATTGCCTGTTTCTCCTGACGCGGCAGTCAACCTTATCACCCTGCACCGCCGACGTCACGGCGGCCTTGACCTGCCGCAAACGTTGAGGCTGACACCTCTGCAATTGATTTTGCCGCGCCGAGAGGCCATGACTTCGAAGATGGAGGCGATTTAGAGCTCATGAGCGGTCCGCATGTCTGAGATCCCCTCCCGCGACCCCTCGCGCGATAATGCCATGTCAGTGGCCGCGATTTCGTCGGAGCGAATCGAAACCGACGAGAATTTGTGGACTCGCCGCCTGGTGTTGTTCCTGCGCATCATGGCCGTGATCTCGGTGATGAAGGGTCTCTACCACTGGGCGGAAGTGACGGGCTTCATCGGTACTGAGGAAGACGCCTTCGAAAATCAGCCGATGGCCTGGCAGACCGCAACCGTCTATTTCGCGGTGATCGAACTTGTAGCAGCGGTCGGACTCTGGCTCGCCACACCGTGGGGAGCGGTGGTGTGGCTGACGACAGTGGTGTCGATGGCGGTCATCGAACTGATGTTTCCCGCAATTTATGGCGGCAACCTGACGGTGGTAGTGCTGGAATCGTTGATGCTGGGGGCATATCTGGCGCTGGCATGGATGGCCGCGCGCGAACGGCCGCCGTAAAGCCGCGAATTGAATTGACGTGTGCGTGATGCAACGGGCCGGATCGGCCGCTGTTGGGTTCGGCTGCATCAAATTTTCAGCACTTTTCGCGGTAACTTCTCGCTCACCCTAACGCGGCGGTCACACCTGTTACGCGAAGGTTTCGATTTGGAAGGATGCTGTTCCCATATGCGACAACCCGGCAAGACGAACCGTGAACAGCGGGCGCGCACCCTCAATAAAAGGTTGCGAGAAGTCCTTTGTTCATGGGCTTAATCCACGATTTACTGTCTTAAATTCATGATCTCTTTATTGTCTTGTTTAAGGTGATCTTCAACCGGCCCCCTTAAGTTGAGGCTATCAGGCGGGACAAAAGTTTCGTCGAATAAGTCGATAAAATCGACAACAGGGGAAGTGTCATGATGAAAGCCGTTGCAACGGCGGTGGAACCCGCTGAACGTGCTCCCGGCCAGGCTCCGGTACAGCCGCTCTATCTCGAAGCACTTACGTTGGTCGAGCGGCTGCATCGCCGCCTGCTCGATGTCATCAAGGATGAATTCGATCGCCGCGGCCGCGCCGACATCAATTCCGTGCAGGCGCTTCTGCTTTACAATATCGGCGACAAGGAATTGACCGCCGGCGAATTGCGAACGCGCGGTTATTATCTCGGCTCCAATGTGTCCTATAATCTGAAGAAGCTCGTCGAACTCGGCTTCCTCGATCATCAGCGCTCTCGCGTCGATCGCCGCTCGGTCCGCATCCGCCTCACCGGACAGGGCCAGGAAATCCGTCGCATCGTCGATGCGCTCTATCAGAAGCACGTCAAGACGGTCGAGCAGGTCGGCGGGATCTCCAACGACGAATTCGCGACGCTCAACAAGTCGCTGCATCGGCTCGAGCGGTTCTGGACCGATCAGATCCTCTACCGGCTCTGAGATTTTTGGGCCAAGCCGGCCGAGTTAAAAGACCGGCAGCCACAAAGAAAACAAAAACAAGACAGACTTCCCCAAGCGCATCGGCCGGATTTTACCGGCCGGTGCGTTTTGTTTTGGCGCGCTGCAACAGGTTCTGGCGGATGGGAACTTTTCCCCGCACCCGCGCTTATTGGTACGGAGAGAGATGATGCTGGTCGAGCGCGGACTGCGGGTCATGAACGTCGAAGTAGTGGGCGATGCCTATGGCATCGCCTCCAATTATTTGCGCCGCAGCGGTGCCATCCCCGATGCTTTTGGCACAAACGAACGTCTGCTCCAGATCGTCGTGCAACTGTTCCAGCGCGGTGAATTCAACAAGATCAGGCTCGCCAACAAGGCCATCGCAAAGTTCGAGGCCGGCGAACAGGTCTGAAGGGCGGGGATGAGATGGAAGCCACCATCGATCGTATCATGCTGACTTACAATCTCCTGGTGAACCGCTCTGCGGAGGCAAGTGCCGAGGCACGCGCCAAGGTGACGCGATACGTTGCCACGCTATTCGAGGCCGGCGAGAAGGATACAGACCGACTGACGCTGTGCGGACTGACCTATTTGCGCGAGCTGGATGGCAGCTCCGATCCGGTCAAGGCTGGATATACGGGGCTTTGAGACCGACGCAGGCGGATCAGGCCCCTCTTGGGCGATTGCAGCTGCAGGCTTTACTTACCGCGCATAAAAACCTTTGATACACCTTGGGTCTCAAACCAACAGCCCGAGGAAACGCCATGCTCACGCTCCATCATCTCAACGACTCCCGCTCGCAGCGGATTTTGTGGCTGCTGGAGGAGCTCGGCACACCCTATGAGATGAAGCGCTATCAGCGTGACGCCACGACACGGCTGGCGCCGCCCGAGCTGACCGCGGTACATCCGCTGGGGAAGTCGCCTGTCATCACCGACGGCGATATCACGATCGCGGAATCAGGCGCGATCGTCGATTACATCATCCGCCGCTACGGCCAGGGAAAGGGCAAACCGGCGATGATGCCAGCGGTGGGTACTCCCGATTACGAGACCTACAACGAATGGCTGCATTACTCCGAGGGCTCGGCGATGCTGCCGCTGATGCTGAACCTTTATGTCTCAAGATTGAAGGAGGCCGGCGCGCCGTTGCATCCGCGCATCGACAGCGAACTCGCAAACCATCTCGGCTATGTCGATGGCGCGCTCAAGGGCAGGGAATTTTTCGTCGGGAAGTCGTTCACCGGCGCCGATATCCAGATGAGCTTCGTCGGCGAAATGGCGAAAGTGTTCGACAAGCTCGCACCCTATCCCAATCTCAGCGGCTGGCTGTCGCGCATGCACGCGCGCCCCGCCTTCCAGCGCTCGATCGAGAAGGGCGGCGCCTACCGGTTCGCGAAGTAGGGGGCCGGAATCATTCACGGACTGCCGGAAGCGGAGTTTTCGAAAAACCTGATTTGTTGAACGGGATCAATCTGATTTGCCCTGTCCAGTCCCATTTGCAAA
>VAZS01000104.1 GCA_005884855.1 Alphaproteobacteria bacterium
TAAATGGGGCATCATATTGTCTGCCTCCCATTGGGATGATCCTCATTCTCGACCTTTAGAGAACAAACCGCCAAGCGGACTGAACACTCGCTCGACGGCTTGCCCTCGGTGCCGGACGCTGGCAATCATCCGGCAAGGTCAGTGATAGCGAATGCGGATGAGGCGGCAACGATAGTTGCCGATTAAGGTTGATGTCGCCGCTGCGGGTTCTCTGGAACTTGAAACGGCGCACGCCGGTGTGAGAGGACGCTAGGTCCTTATTCCCGCAGGGCATTCGCAGGCTCGCTGCCGCGCCGTGTTCGGTCGAGATGAACTATGCTGTGCAGAGAAGTGTCTTTTTCAGCTAATTCGAATATTCGTCGATATTGGGACCGTACATCATGATCGCACTCACACGCCGAAACCCTAAGTTGTTCAAGATCAGCGATGTGTATATGCCCCCGACTATACGAGATTATCCCAGCCTTCTGTGATCCCTTGCCGCTGGGAGGCAGCTCAAGGATCAATTGCGCTCCGCAATGGGAGCAAGTCGGTCGTTCGGCTTGGCCCATGCCGGCTATTTTGTGATTCCTAGTATCTAACTCTCTGTTCGGCCGCCGACACAAACACAGCTAAAATTATTGGCGGCACTCGGCATTTCTCACTGAGAACCAAAGGGACAAATCCACAGATTCAAAAGGGACCAGTCGCTAAGTGGCTGTATCGAAAGGGACCATTACCGGATTTAGGTACTGGCCGAAATAGGCCACTCGCAATTTCAAACTAGGCCACTGATCTGAAAAAGCCCCGTCCGGGCTTTGGCGTCCCGGAACGGGGACAGAGCAGGAGGGTAGGACTCATCGTGTAAAGCGCTCCTTCAGGAAAGGAGCAAAGGAACCGTACTCCCGAGCCTGTCCGGGAACAAGGTAATGCTAACTGCGTTTTCGCGCATGAGTCGGCGATTCAGCCCCCCGACACCGTCTACCGCGGACTCAGCGTTCTCCCCCTTGCGCTGGGGCCGTTTCTTTGAGGTCTAGGGCGGCCTAAGAAGGATAACGCCTTTTGGCTTGGAGTTCATGCCCATCTGCCGCGTCGAAATCGTCCCGATCCAGATGCTCAAGCATGTCTCGAACATCATGAATAAGATGCGGTGGGTTGTCCGGGATCGCGATCCCTAGCAGGCCGCAGTACGACGCCGCCGCTTGGATGAGTGCGAGCGCATGGTAGGCAGGTCATCGCCTTCGAGTCCTTCGGCAGGCATGCAGCAAGAAATTCTTTCAAAATGTGATGCTTATCAACGCGAACTCCCCGCCTAAGTGATCTAATCGTTAGTTCGTAGGGGCCAACGTTATTGGCGAAACGGCCGTGAAAAATAAGTCTGGGTGAAATGCGCGAGATTATGAAGCGGAGATTTCCCCATCAAGGAGGAAAAAAAGCGGTCGCAGATCCCGGCCACCGTTATCAAATGTGGTGCAAGAACAGTCTGGGAGAAGACATCTGCATCGGTTATTCGGATTGCGCAACGTCGTTTCAGCAAATGATCGACATGCATCCGGTCTGGCACAGCTGGCGCGCGGTCGACCGCCAAACGCCGAAATGATCGCTGAAACGAAGTGGGACGATCACGCCGTTTTAAGTTGTGCCGCTTACAGCAGTGCCGCCGGCGCATGATCTTCATTCGTCAGCGCAAATTGGCCAGCGAGAAAGCCGCGTCTTGCCCGCCGCGGGCGTTTTCTGGCAACTGGTCTCATCATCCCGATGGGATGATCCTCTTTGGTCGCGGCGCTTATCGATCACGCGTCCTAGAACTTCTGATCTCAACGAGCACCTGTTCTAGTTTTTCTTGCTTGTACTCAGCGATCTCGACGGCGATTTCCACCACTGTGACCAAATCTTTCTGTTCAAGTTCGCCAACGACGGCCTTCGCGTTCGGTGTGACCTGTTCATCCTTATCCGCGCCGATGTCAGCAACCGCGAGCTTGTGCGCCAAGGCTTCGATTTGATCGAACGGGAGCGCCATGGTCCAGCCCGTTTTTGATTGAGTTGAGAGCGTGCGAGTCGTTTGCGGCGAGACTCGGTCAAATACCTTACGCCTGTTTGGAATTGCCATGTTAATCCTAAAAATGGGTACCCACTTGGCGCAAAGCCGGGCGAGCGTTCGGTCATTCATGGGTGCAGATGGTCGCGCCGATTCTCACAAAAAATACCCAATTGGCCGCGATGACGAAGGCACCCTCAAAGGCGACTTCAAAAACAGACGCTGACTTACGGCAAGTTAGCAACGGTTGGAACGCAAGCTACTGATTTGGACACGCCTCACAATTTCAAAGTAGCTGAATAGGGTTTTCCGCCCATGATCCGGTCGTAATGCGACCGGACATCATCGTGGCATTCGCAGGCATTCATGGTGACGAGCTCAATATCGACAATGTGTAGTCGTCCTCGCGTGTAGGAGATCATTCCTGCTTTTTGCATGTCGCCAGCGACTCTCGTGACGCTGCTTCGTCGCACGCCGATCATTTCGCTAAGAAATTCCTGGGTGAGCGGCATATCGTTACCAACCAACTCGTGCATCCGCAGCAGCCAGCGGCACATGCGAGTCTGAACACTATGAACTGCGTTGCAGGCAGCGGTCTGCTGCACCTGGGCTGTCATAAACAGCTCGTACTCAATCAGTAGTGTGCGGAAAGCATTGGAGCGCTCCGCCGCCTCGCGCAGGCGATCGGCGTCTATCGCTGATGCGGAGCCCGGGACCTGCATCGTAACTTTGTTGAGTGAGACCTTGTCGTCAAGCGCCTGGGCCGCCCCGAAAGCGCCATCGTTGCCGATCATCCCGGTTTCAATGGCGTGGCCTCCCTTCATCTCGACGATGCAGGAAATGATCCCCGAGTGGGGGAAGTAGACCTTGCGGACGTTGCCATGTGTGTCGGCTATGAGTTCGCCCTGTCCCAATGCGACAACTTTCAGATGCGACGAAAACTGCGCGAGCTGCTCCGCGCCAAGACGCGCGAGCAACTGATTTTTTGAATGGGGCATCGTCTGCCCTCCCATTGTGATCCCCATTCGCGACCTTTAATGACGGCTTGCCCTCGGTAGGCCCGGGACGAGGTGAATTGTCCGGCTCGGAAAATCATAGAGCGTATGCGGATGAGACGGCAACGACAGTTGCCGATTAAGCTTGATGTCGCCGCTGCGGGTTAATTCTGGAACTGGAAACGGCGCGCGCAAATTGAGAAATCAGTAAGGGGGTTCGCCCGGCAAAGCGCGCCTACATACACACATGGCCGAGTTCGGCGCTCCGGAGAGGAGCGCATGCTCGTATTTGCTTGGGCCTAAGTCGCTCTTCGACGGCAACACGGGTGCCGTGCGTCTTACACGAACGACAGATCTGCTGAATGCGCCCCGAGAATAACAATGCCGACGTCCAGGACGATCGTGTTATTGCCGTCGTGAATGACAGCGTGCCCCGCACTGTCTTGCGTGACGTTCGTCTGGCCAAAGCTGTTGTTCAACCACTGGGACGATGTTTCGCTCGTGTTTGCAAGAAGAGACTTGCTCAGCTGTATGCTATCGTGAACCAACGACCCACTGCTATCCCAAACAAAGTTGGCAAGGGTGTAATTAGCAAAGCTTGTTTGATGGAACACGAACGTGTCGCCGTGAGTGACCGCGTTGGTCCCCTTGTCGGCAATAATCAGGTTTAGGATCTGGGCGGCGTTTAAATTGTCTTTCGCGATCAAGGTTTGACCGGAGCCTGTAACGTCAACCTCTTCAAAGCCGGCGAACTTGGTCAAGCTGTTCAGGTCTACCGAGCCCGTGCCAGACAGGACGAGCTGGTCGACACCACTTCCGCCAGTGAGACTGTCGACGCTGTTCAGCGTGGCGCCTTTCCCAATAACGGCATTCACCACATTAGCGCCGCTCGCAAACGTAAGCGTATCATGGCCAGTGCCGAGAGTGACGATATTGCCGGTGCCCCCGCTTACGCTCATATCCTGGCCGTTCTTGAGAGTCAGACTCTCGCCCGTCCCGGCCAGGATCGCGTTCTCGAACCCGACGAAAGTGCTCAGTTTGTTCAGGTCGAGGGCGCCGGTGCCGGAGAGGCTCAGCGTGTCAATACCGGCCCCGCCAGTCAGCTTCTCGCTCGCGGTCACGGTTGCGCCTGTGCCGATCACCGCCTGCACCATATTGGTTCCGCTCTTAAAACTAATTGTGTCGATACCGCTGCCAAGACTGACGGTATTGCCGGCGGTCGTAAGCGTTGTGTTCGAGAACGCCACGGTCTCCGTACCCGGCCCAAGCGCGATCGTGTTGCCACTGCCCGTGATCGTTGCGGTATCGTTGCTGCCCTCGGTAAGAGTCAGCGTCTGATTGCTTCCAAGCGTGAGGTCCACGTAACTTCCTGTCAGCGTGAGCTGCTCAAATGCGGTCAAGCCACTGCCCAGGTCCAATACGAGATGTTTCGGGCTCGTGCCGGAACCCGAGACGTTCAGCGTGTCGATGCCGCTGCCGCCGGTGAGCCTGTCGCCGGTGTTGAGAGTCGCGCCGCTTCCAAGGGCGGCGTTGACGGTGTTTGTGCCGGTCGAGAACGTCACCGTGTCGATGCCGGTTCCAAGGGTGACCGTGGTCCCGTTGCCTCCGTTCACGGTTATGTTCTGACCGTTCTTGAGAACTAAGCGCTGACCGGTCCCGGTCAGGTCCACGAATTCAAAGCCGGTGAAGCCGGCCAAGCTGTTCAAGTCGAAGGAGGAGTTGTTTCCTGAAATGCGGAGCGTGTCTGAACCAGCGGCGCCCGTCAGGCTGTCTCCGTTACTTAACGTCGCACCCGTCCCGATTACTCCATTCACGGTGTGCGCGGCGCTAGTGGCAAAGGTCACAACGTCGGAACTGGTAGTAAGCGTCACGATGCTCACATCCGTCACCGCGCTGGTGGCAGCGCTCGTCAGGCTCTCAGCATGGCTCTGCGCATCCGTGTAGCTCGCCAGAACACGGACCTGCTCGCCGGCAGCATTGTACGGCAAGGTGTACTGGTTCGAGCTGCCGCTCTGCAGCGTGGTCCAGCTGCTACCAACCAGAGCCTGCCAGGTGTAGGTCACGTCACCCATCGGATTGCCGTCCGGGTCGCTCACCGACGCCGTCAGGGTCTGGCCCTCGGCCACCGTGCCGCTGATCAACACGTCACCAGGTCGGTTCACATCCGTCACCGCATTGGTGGCGGCGCTCGTCAGGGACTCGGCATGGTTCTGCGCATCCGTGTAGCTCGCCAGAACACGCACTGGCTCGCCGGTATGGGTGTCGTAGGGAGCGACGTACTGGTTTGAGCCGCCGCTCTGCAGCGTGGTCCAGCTGCCGGCGACGAACGCCTGCCAAGTATAGGTGACCCCGGTGGCCGGGACCCCGTCGGGATCCGTCACCGACGCGGTCAGGGTCTGGCCCTCAGCCGGCGTGCCGCTGATCAATACGCCACCGGCTCCGTTCACATCCGTCACCGCGCTGGTGATCGGGCTCGTCAGGCTCTCGGCATGGTTCTGTGCGTCCGTATAGCTCGCGAAAACACGGACCTGCTCGCCGGCCGCATTGTACGGCAACGTGTACTGGTTCGAGCTGCCGTTCTGGAGCGTGGTCGAGCTGCCGCCGATTAGTGCCTGCCAGGTGTAGGTGATCCCGGTGGCCGGGACCCCGTCGGCATCCGTCACCGACGC
>VAZS01000456.1 GCA_005884855.1 Alphaproteobacteria bacterium
AAAACCCGGTGATCGGGCGCGTCGCGTTCGAGGGCAACAAGAAGGTCAAGGACGAACAGCTTGCGGCCGAAGTACAGTCCAAGCCACGTGGCACGCTCTCGCGTCCAATGGTGCAGTCCGATGCCCAGCGCATCGCCGAAATTTATCGCCGCTCGGGCCGCTATGACGTGCGCGTCAATCCGGAGATCATCGAACAGCCGAACAACCGCGTCGACCTGATCTTTACGATCACGGAGGGCCAGAAGACCGGCGTCAAGTCGGTCGAGTTTATCGGCAACAGCGCATATTCGTCGTATCGGCTAAAGGACATTATCAAAACCCACGAAGCCAATCTGCTGAGCTTCCTTGGTGGCGGCGATGTTTACGATCCGGACCGGGTCGAGGCCGATCGCGATTTGATTCGCCGATTCTATTTGAAACACGGCTTCGCCGACGTGCAGGTGGTCGCGGCGCTGACGGAGTACGATCCGGAGCGCAAGGGCTTCCTGGTGACCTTCAAGATAGAGGAAGGCCAGCAGTATCGGGTGGCGTCAGTCAATTTCGCCTCCAGCATCCCGACGCTTGATGGCAGCACATTCCGCAACTTCTCCCGCGTAAATGTCGGATCGCTGTACAACGCCGAAGCGCTCGAGAAGTCGGTCGAGGAAATGCAAATTGAGGCTTCGCGGCGGGGTTACGCCTTTGCGATCGTGCGCCCGCGCGGCGATCGCAACTTCGAGGCGCATACCGTCACGATCACCTATGCCATCGACGAGGGCCCGCGGACTTACATCGAGCGGATCAATGTACGCGGCAATACCCGCACCCGCGATTACGTGATCCGCCGCGAATTCGACCTCTCCGAAGGCGACGCATACAACCGCGCGCTGGTCGATCGCGCCGAACGCCGGCTGAAGAACCTCGATTTCTTCAAGACGGTAAAGATCCTCACCGAGCCAGGGTCATCCACCGATCGCGTGGTTCTTGTCGTCGATCTTGAGGAGAAATCCACCGGCGACTTCTCGGTATCCGGGGGCTATTCGACCACCGACGGCGCGCTGGCCGAGGTCAGCATTTCCGAGCGTAAGCTGGACTATCGCGTCGCGCTTGGCCTCGACCTGTTCCAGCGACAACAGCTTGCCAACAGTTACATCTCGTACGGCACTTCGACGCTGGGCTTCAGTCCACGGCTCGGGTTCGCCTTGCGCGAAGACCTTTCGCTGCAGCTTCGGTATTCCATCTATCAGCAGAAGATCTCACTGCCGAGCTTCCTTGCCAATTGCAACAACAACGCCAGCAATACGCTGCTCGCCTTCAACCCGTCTCCAGCTTTTGCGGCCGCCAACGGCATCGATCTAGCTTCGACCAACGGTCTGGGCTGTTACGCCGACGGTGAAGCCTCGCTGCCGGTGCGCAGGGAGCTCGCAACCGGCAGGACCTTGACCTCGTCGGTTGGTTATTCGCTTAATTACAATACGCTCGACAACAACAAGAATCCGACCGACGGCCTGCTCGTCGACTTCAGGCAAGACTTTGCCGGCGTCGGCGGCGACGTAACCTATCTGAAGAGCGCGGCCGACCTGAAATACTACACGCCTCTGGTGGCCGATATCGTCGGATTGATCCACGTTCAGAGCGGCATCCTCAACAAGATCGGCAGCAACGAGTTGCGCATGCTCGATCACTTTCAGATGGGGCCGAACCTGGTGCGCGGTTTTGCGCCGAACGGCATAGGTCCGCGCGACATCAACCCGTTCGGAACGGGCGATGCCCTCGGCGGCACGAAATATTGGGGCGCGTCGGCCGAGTTGCAGATGCCGTTCTGGTTCCTTCCGAAGGAAGTAGGGTTGAAGGGTGCCGTTTATGCCGATGCGGGCGGTTTGTATGATTACCAAGGGCCGACGTCATGGACGTTCACCAACGAGGCGAACGTGGCTGGCTGTATTCCTCCGACCCGGAGTCCGACCGTCACATCTGGAACTTGCACCGGATTGCAATTCGACAGCGGCAATGTCGTCCGCAGTTCGGTGGGTGTTGGCCTGATCTGGGCATCGCCGTTCGGACCGCTGCGCTTTGACTATGCGGTCCCGATAACCAAAGGTCCCTTTGATCGGGTCCAGCAATTCAAGTTTGGCGGCGGCACATCGTTCTAGGCGTTTTCGCGGATGAAGTGGGGACTGGTTCGCGTGATGAAAACGCGTCAAAACAGAGACAGGGCCCGGTTCTGATAGATCGGAACCGAAGCTCTGATTCGATGACCGGCCCGACCGCGACGGGTGGAATGGCGCAGCCAATATTCTTCGAGCAACCACCTTCGTCAACGCTGGCTGAAATAGCCGCGTTGACTCAAGCCGCGTTGGTCGATGGATCGCGGACCACGCAACAGGTCAGGGGGCTTGCTTCGCTCGACGAAGCCGGTCCGATGCATCTGACGTTTTTCGACAATCTGAAATACATGGATCAGCTGCGTTCGACCCGCGCAGGCGCGTGTCTGGTGAGCGCGCGTTTTGAGGCCAATGTCCCTGCCCATGTTGCCGTGTTGCGCTCAGCCCAACCGTTCCGGGAGTTTGTGAAAATTGCGCGCGAGCTGTACAGCGGCGCGCTACGCCCCCAATCCTGGTTCGGCAATGCCGGGATCGCACCGTCTGCCATCGTCGATCCCAGTGCGCATCTGGAGGATGGCGTGATCGTCGATCCCTTGGCGGTGATTGGTCCCGACGTCGAGATCGGGGCCGGAACAGTGATTGGAGCGGGTGCGGTCATTGGGGCCAACGTCAGGATCGGCCGGGATTGCAACGTCGGCGCCCGGACTGCGATCCAATGCGCGCTGCTCGGCAACAATGTCCTGATCCATCCGGGCTGCAGCATCGGCCAGGACGGTTATGGTTTCGTCTTCTTTGGGCCGGACGGGCATCTGAAAGTGCCGCAAACCGGACGGGTGCTGATCCAGAATGACGTCGAGGTCGGGGCCGGAACGACCATCGATCGCGGGAGCCTGCGCGACACCGTGATTGGCGAAGGCACCAAAATCGACAATCAGGTCCAGATCGGCCACAATGTGACAATCGGCAGGCATTGTCTTCTCGCGGCTCAGATAGGGTTAGCCGGCAGCCTGACGATTGGGGACAATGTGGCGCTAGGTGCGAAGGTCGGTATCAACAATCACCTGCACATCGGCGACGGGGCTCAGGTTACGGCCATGAGCGCCGTCAAGGATGATATTCCGGCGGGCGGGCGCTGGGGCGGTCACTTCGCCAAACCGACGCGGCAATGGTTCCGGGAAATAGTTGCAGTGGAGCGTTTGGCGCGCGATAGCTCCGCCGATCCGAAGGGCGAAGGGCGGGAGTAATGGGGGAGCAATCGGTTAGATTCGAGCTCGTGGATATCAATGAGATCCTCAAGACGCTGCCGCACCGCTATCCGATGCTCCTGATTGACCGCGTGATCAATATCCGGACCGATTACAGCGGCATCGGAATCAAAAACGTCACCTTCAATGAACCTCCGTTTCTCGGCCATTTTCCCGACCGGCCAGTCTACCCCGGCGTGATGATGATCGAAGCCATGGCGCAGACAGCGGGGGTCATTGGAATCAAGTCGGTCGAGGGCACCGAGAAACCGCGCGCAGTGTATTTTCTCACCATCGACAAATGTAAGTTTCGCAAACCGGTGATGCCTGGGGATACCATCGAATATCACATGCGCAGCATTGGCAGGCGCAAGGCCATGTGGTGGTTTCACGGTGACGCCAGGGTGAATGGCACTACGGTCGCCGAAGCGGACGTAGGCGCGATGCTGACCGACTGACGAGCGCCACGCCGAAACAGGGCGTAACGATACGTCACTAGACAGTGCCGGAAGGGCGCGCTACCCACCGCGATACCCTTGCACAACCGCGATATCGGCGAATAACGGACCATGAGCAGGATCGATCCTACCGCGCGGATTGAGGACGGCGCTGTGATCGGCGATGGCACCTCCATCGGTCCCTATTGCGTCGTCGGCCCGCATGTCGTTATCGGCGCCGATTGCAAGCTGGTGTCACACGTGCACGTTACGGCGCAGACCACGATCGGCGACGGTTGCACGATTTACCCATTCGTGTCGCTGGGCACACCTCCGCAATCCCTGAGCTATCGCGGCGAACTCACCAGCTTGCAGATCGGCCAAGGCTGTATCATCCGTGAGCAGGTCACGATGAACGCTGGCACGCCGCGCGGCGGCGGTATCACGCGTGTCGGCGATCGCGGTTACTTCATGAATTGCGCTCATGTTGGTCATGACTGCATCGTGGGCAACGACGTCGTCTTTGCAACCTCCGCGACGCTGGGCGGGCACAGCGAGATCGGCGATTTTGTTTTTCTTGGAGGTCTCTCCGCGGTGCATCAGTTCGGCAGGGTGGGTGCGCAGGTCATGGTCGGCGCGCTCACCGGAGTGCGCAGCGACGTTATTCCGTTTGCGCTAGCGAGCGGTGCTTTCGCGGCGCTCACCGGCCTCAACGTAGTCGGGATGAAGCGAAGACAATTTACGCGCGAGCGCGTCGCGGAGGTCCGGTCGTTTTATCAGAAGCTGTTCCATGGTCCTGGCATCTTTGCCGAGCGTCTTGGCGAGCTGAGCCATTTGGCGGATAGAGATCCGGCGATCGCGGAGATTCTCGGTTTCATCGACGCCGGAAAACATCGTGAGCTCTGCCAGCCGGTGAAAGACGGAAAAAAGTCTCGATGGCGCAATTCTCGGGGCAAGCCATGACAGAGCGAGTTGCGGATGCTTCATCACCCATCGGCTTGATTGCGGCAGGCGGCGTGATGCCATTCGCTGTCGCGGACTCCCTGATCGCGCGCGGCGTGAACCCCGTTCTGTTTGCGCTGAAAGGCTCCTGCGATCCCTTGGCCGTGCAACGGTTTCGGCACCATTGGATTTCGCTCGGTCAGGTCGGCCGGGCGGTAAGACTTTTTCGCGCGGAGAACTGCCGCGATCTGGTTTTTATCGGTACGTTGGTTCGGCCGGCGCTGTCAGAGATCAGATTGGATTGGGGCACGCTGCGCGTCATCGGGCGCCTTTGGGCTGCGTTCCGCGGCGGTGACGATCATTTGCTGTCTGGGATTGGCCGCATCCTCGAGCAGGACGGCTTCCGAATGGTAGGGATAAAGGATGTCGCCCCGGATCTGCTGATGCCAGGAGGATGTCTCACGCTAAAGGCGCCTGACGAGAATGCGGCTGCCGATATCGCGCGCGGGCACGATGTGCTGCGCGCACTCAGCCCGTTCGATATCGGTCAGGCCGCGGTCGTCATCGATAGCCACGTGGTCGGAGTGGAAGATATTGAAGGCACCGATGGC
>VAZS01000105.1 GCA_005884855.1 Alphaproteobacteria bacterium
CACCGGCGCCGATCCGGTGGTGATACTCTCCGATCTCGCCGAGTTCACCAATTTCGTCACCCGCGTGAAGATCGTGCCGGCAATCGCCGACAATGTCGCCTTCGGCGAGACCGAGCGGATGCGCGCTCGCGAGTTCGCCGCCAAGCTTTCGATGCGGGTGCTGTCGCGGATGTGGCAGATGCTGCTCAAGGGCATCGCCGAGGTGCAAGCAGCGACCCGGCCCGCGGCGGCGGCCGAAATGGTGTTGGTGCGGATCGCCTATGTCGCGGATATGCCGACACCGGACGAAGCGCTTCGGATGATCGAACAGGTCGGCGTATCGCCGCTTGCCGGCGCAAACGCTGCGCCGCGCGGCACCTCGGCTTCCACCAACTCGGCCGCTCAACCGTCAGCCTCGCATGCCATTGCCGCGCTAAGGACCAATGCCGAGCCATCGGCGCGAGCGCAGATGATCGCGCCGATGGGCGAGCCGCAGTCCGCGCCGGCGGCGCTGAGGCTTGCAAGCTTCCCCGAACTGGTGGCGCTGGCCGCCGACAAGCGCGACCTGCTGATAAAAGCCGCGCTGGAAGCCGACGTCCGGCTGGTCCGCATCGAAGATGGCCGGCTCGAGGTTGCCCTGGAGCGCAGTGCGGCGCGGACGCTGGTCAGCGATATCTCGCGCAAGCTGGAGCAATGGACCGGACGCCGCTGGACCGTGATCGTGTCCAACGAACCCGGACAGCCGACGCTGCGGTCGCAGAACGAAGCTGCAAGGAACCAGCGCGAGCGCGCTGCCGAGGCCGATCCGCGGGTGCAGGAGGTGCTGGCGCGATTTCCCGGCGCCAAGGTGGTCGAGGTGCGCAAGCTTGCCCCGGACCTGCCGGCATCCGATATAACCGAGGAAGATGCCGCCGAGACGTTCGATGGCGACGATCAATAACGATACATAACGAGGAAGCGATCATGGCTGATTTTCTCGGCATGATGAAGCAGGCGGCGCAACTGCAGTCCAAGATGCAGGAAATGCAGGAAGAGCTCGGGCACGTCGAGGTCGAGGGCATATCAGGCGGCGGGCTGGTCAGCGTGCGCATGAGCGCAAAAATGGAAGTAAAGGCCGTCAAAATCGATCCGTCGCTCATCAAGCCGGACGAGCGCGAAATACTGGAAGACCTGCTGGTGACCGCGCACAACGACGCGCGTCGCAAGGCCGAGGCCGCGATGCAGGAGAAGATGCAGGCGCTGACCGGCGGACTTGGCCTGCCACCGGGGCTAGGCCTCACCTGAGATGGCCACAGCCGTTGCCGGTCCTGAAATCGAACGCCTGATCCAGCTCTTGGCGCGGTTGCCCGGCCTCGGGCCGCGTTCGGCGCGGCGCGCGGCGCTGCATCTGATCAAGAAGCGCGAGGCACTCATGACGCCGCTGGCGAGCGCGCTGCAGGTGGCGATCGAGAAGATCGAGGTCTGCAACACCTGCGGCAATATCGATACCCAAAATCCCTGCACGGTGTGCACCGATCCCCGGCGCGATCCCTCAATCATCGTGGTGGTCGCCGATGTCGCCGATCTCTGGGCGCTGGAGCGCGCACATGCTAGCAACGGGCTCTATCACGTGCTGGGGGCGACGCTGTCGCCGCTCGACGGCGTCGGCCCGCAGGATCTGGCGATCGAGGGCTTGGTGGCGCGCGCCCACGAGCAGCGGGTGACGGAAATCATCCTGGCGTTGAACGCCACCGTCGACGGCCAAACCACGGCGCATTACATCACCGACCTGCTGCACGACGCCGGCGTCAAGGTGACGCGGCTTGCCCACGGCGTGCCGGTCGGCGGCGAGCTCGATTATCTCGACGAAGGCACGCTGTCTGCCGCCATGCGCCAGCGGACGCTGTTCTAGCCAAATACCGACATGATCGACGTGAGCGATCGCCCGCTGATGAGGTCGCGTTAAATCTTTTTGGACTCCAGCGCGGCAAAATGTCCGCGCCGCTGCAGCCATGCCAACAACATCAGACTCGGCACCGCGACCACAACACAGATCGCAAAAAACAGCGGCCACCCCGTCGCCTTGGCTACATATCCCGCGCCCGAGGACAAATAGGTGCGCCCGACCGCGGCCAGCGCGGTGAGCAGCGCATATTGGGTCGCGGTGTGCAGCGGATTTTGGCACAGTGCCGACAGGTAGGCGACGAAGATCACGGTGCCGATGGCGCTGGTGAAATTCTCCGCCGTGATCGCCAGCGCCAGCGCCCATTGGTTGACGCCCATCAGCGCCAGCCAGGAGAACGACAGATTGGCGACCGCCTGCAGCACGCCGCCGATCCACAGGCTCGCGGCCAGCGAATAGCGCCGCGCCACGAAGCCGCCGGCAAAACCGCCGATCAAGGTGGCGGCGAGCCCAACGCCCTTGACGATGGCGGCGTAGTCGTTACGGGAAAAACCAAGGTCGATCACGAACGGCGCGGTCATCGTGCCGGAAAAAGCGTCGGTGAATTTGAACAGCACCACGAAGGCGAACGCCGCGAGCGCGTCCCTGCGCACCAGAAATTCGGAGAACGCCCCGACGGCGGCATGCATCACCCGCGCGAATGCGGTTTGCGTGCTTGTCGCTGCTTCGGCTCGCGCCGATTGCTCCGGTTCGGTTGCGGCGAGCGCGGTGACGGTTCCGATGAGCACCAAACCTGCCATGCTCACATAGCCCCATATCCACGCCGACGTGCGCGCGATGCCGGCACCTTCATACGCACTCACCAGGAACAGCGCGCCCGCGGTGGAGACCAGCATTCCGATGCGGTAGGCCGCCACATAGGACGCCATGCCCGCTGCCTGCTCGCTCTCGGGCAGGCTTTCGACCCGAAACGCGTCGACCACGATGTCCTGCGTCGAGGACATCGCCGCCACCAGAAGCGCACCGAGGGCTACGAACAGCGGCGAACGCGCAGGGTCGGTCAGCGCCAGCAGCAGGATCGCGCCGATCAGCAGCAGTTGCGAGCACACCAGCCAGCCGCGGCGGCGGCCAAATGCGCGGGTGAAAAACGGTACGTGCAGCGCATCGACCAGCGGCGCCCATGCGAATTTCAGCGTGTAGGGCGTGCCGACCAGCGCGAACAGTCCGATGGTACCGAGGTCGACGCCGGATTCGCGCATCCACACCAGCAGCGTGGAACCCGACAGCGCCAGCGGCAAGCCGGAGGAAAATCCGAGCAGCAGCACGATCAGCACCCGTCGCTGCAGATAGACCTCGAGGCTCTCGCGCCAGGAGGCGCGGGGTGTGACAGGATTTTCGAATGATGTGGACGCGCTTTTCGGTACGATCATGGAGGCTTGTTAGCAGATTCGGGCGGCCACAGAAAAAGGGCGTCTATTTTCCGCCCAAGCGGGGGCGAGGTGAAGAATACCTACTCCCCCGCCTGCAGCTCGCGCGTCGGCAGCGAAAATAGCTCGGGCGGCTCAGGCCTCACCAGCCGCACGGTTTCGGCGGGCACTTCGGCTTTGCTGAAATCCAGCTCCTCGATCCGTCCGGCGCGCTTTTCGATCTTGTCGGCCGAAATCAGGATCTGCCTGACATCCTCGTTGGCCTGACCGAAATGGCTTTGCAGCTTGAGCACGCGCTCGCGCAATCTGCCGAGATCGTCCCCGAGATTGAGCACCTCGGTGCGGATCTGGTCGGCGGCGTCGCGCATCCGCGCGTCTTTCAGGATCTGCTGCATCACCTGGATCGCCAACATCAATAGCGAAGGCGATACCAGCACCACCCGGGCGCGATAGGCCTTCTGGATCACGTCGTCGAACCCGTCATGGATTTCGGCGTAGACCGATTCGGAGGGCACGAACATCAGCGCGGTGTCCTGGGTCTCGCCTGCGATCAGGTATTTTTCGGCGATGTCGCTGACATGTTTCATAACATCGGCGCGCAAACGCTGCGTGGCGAGTTTCTTTTCATCGTCCGAACGTGCCTCGTGCAGCGCGGTCACCGCTTCCAGTGGGAATTTCGCGTCGATGCAAAGCGGCCGCGCATCTGGAAGGAACACCACGCAATCCGGGCGTTTGCCTGAGGAAAGCGTGTACTGAAACTCGTAGGAGCCCTTCGGCATACCATCCTGGACGATCGCTTCCATCCGCGCCTGCCCGAATGCGCCGCGCGATTGCTTGTTGGCCAGCACGTCGCGAAGCGTGGTCACTTGCGAGGTGAGCTCGGTGAGGTTCTTGTGGGCGTTGTCGATGATGCCGAGCCGCTCATGCAGCACGCGCAAGCTGTCCATGGTGTTGCGGGTGGTGTGCTCCATCGACTGGCCAACGCGATGGCTCACCGAATCCAGCCGCTCGTTGACCGCGCGCGCCATCTCCGCCTGACGGCCCGCCAATGCCTGACCCATCGCACTGACCCGGCCGTTGGCCTCGTTCTGGGCGCTGAGCATTTCGCTCAGGCGTTGCTCAAGTTCGTCGGCGCGGGTCTCCTGCGCTATCGCCAGTTCCGCGCGGCGGCGGCCTGATATCGCGATCGCGATGGTGATAATCAGCAGCAGCAACAGCGCCAGCGTACCGATACCCATCAGAGCCACGCCGGCGCGGACCGGCAGGTCGCCGATCGTGAAAAGAACCTCATTCATGACGGCCCTTGTAACCGATTCGGCCACCTGAACACGAACGAAGAGGGAACATTTATGCTTAATGGAAGACTAATTTTTATGGTTAACGCTTCCCTAAAAGCCCTGGTTGAGCGTGCTTAGCCGGCCGGTTCGGCGCATTGACCCCGGCAAATCAGCAGCTTAAATCGCCCGCCATGGCCATCCGAGAAATTATTATCTTGCCGGACAAGCAGTTGCGGCTCGTCTCCAAGCCCATCGAAAAGATCACGCCGGAGATACGCAAACTGGCCGACGACATGTTCGAGACCATGTATGACGCGCCCGGGATCGGGCTCGCGGCGATCCAGGTGGCGCAGCCGCTGCGTCTGATTACGATGGATCTCGCCAAGAAGACCGAGGATGGCGAGAACAACCCGCAGCCGCGGGTCTTCATTAATCCGCAGATTTTGTCCTCGTCCGAAGAGACCTCGGTGTATGAAGAAGGATGTCTGTCGATCCCAGAATACTACGAGGAGGTGGAGCGTCCGGCCAGGGTGCGGGTGCGCTTTACCGATCTGGACGGCAAGGTGCATGAGGAAGACGCCGAGGGTCTGTTCGCCACCTGCATCCAGCACGAGATCGATCATCTCAACGGCATCCTGTTTGTGGATTACCTGTCCAAGCTGAAGCGCGACCGCGTGCTGAAGAAATTTGCCAAGGCCGCCAAGCGCGCGGCGGAATAGCGCCTCAGCCGTCATGCCCGGCCGAGGCGACGAAGCTTTGCTTCGCGTCGATGTGCCGGGCATCCACGTTCTTTCTGCCGCCAAGACGTGGATGGCCGCGAGCGCAGACAAGTGTACGTAGTCTGCGCAACCAGGACTACTATGCCCGGCCATGACAAGTTGGTTGATTTCGTTGGGACCGTTTTAGAGCATGCCTCTCCGACTGATCTTCATGGGCACGCCGGAGTTCGCGGTGCCGACGCTGCTTGAAGTGGTGGGGCATGGCCATGAGATCGCCGCCGTCTATACCCGTGCGCCGAAACCCGCCGGGCGCGGCATGAAACTGCAGCCAACGCCGGTGGAGCAGGAGGCGCGACGGCTCGGCATACCCGTGCTTACTCCGACGACGCTGAAGAGCCCGGAAGCGTTGGACGAGTTTCGTGCGCACAAGGCGGACGCCGCCGTGGTTGTCGCCTATGGCATGATCCTGCCGCAGCCCATTCTGGACGCGACGCCGCTCGGCTGTTTCAATCTGCATGCGTCGCTATTGCCGCGCTGGCGCGGCGCCGCGCCGATCAACCGCGCTATCATGGCGGGCGACACCGAGACCGGCGTGATGGTGATGAAGATGGACGCTGGCCTCGACACCGGCGATGTAGCGATGGCGGAGCGCACACCGATTACGGATGCGATGACCGCGGCCGATCTGCATGACACGCTGGCGCGGCTCGGCGGCGATCTGATGGTGCGGGCGATCGGAGCGCTGGAACGCGGCCAGCTACAATTGACAAGACAGAGCGATCAGGGCGTGACCTACGCCGCCAAAATCGACAAATCCGAGGCTCGGATCGACTGGAACAAGCCGGCTCGCGCGGTGCTGCGTCACATTCACGGACTGTCGCCATTTCCGGGCGCGTGGTGCGAGATCCCGATCGAGGGCGAGCCCGCGCGCGTCAAGGTCCTGCGCTGCGCAATTGCCGATGGCTTGACTGATGATGGCTTGACTGACGATGGCTTGGGCGCTCCAGGTGAATTGCTTGACGATCGTCTTGCGGTTGCGTGCAGCGACGGCGCCATCCGTATCCTCGAACTGCAACGCGCCGGCAAGGCGCCGATGAAAGCCGAGGAATTTCTGCGCGGCACGCCGCTCAAACGACCCGCGCGGCTAAGCTGATGCCCCGCTACAAACTGATGATTGAATATGACGGCGCGCCGTTCTGCGGCTGGCAAATCCAGGAAAACGGCGCGTCGGTTCAGGGTGCTCTTGAAGAGGCGGTGAAGGCGATTTGCGGCGAGCACGTTCGCGTTCACGGCGCCGGCCGCACCGATGCCGGTGTGCACGCCCTGGCCCAGGTCGCGCATTGCGACATTGCCAGGCATTTCGTCCCGGGACGGTTCCGCGACGGTCTCAACGCGCATCTGCGGCCGCATCCGATCGGCGTGCTCTCCGCGGAGATCGTGCCGGATACATTCGAGGCGCGCTTCTCCGCGATCCGCCGGCACTATCGTTATCGAATTTCTAATCGCCGCGCCAATCTGGCGCTTGAGATCGGCCGTGCCTGGCGGCTGCCCCGCCCGCTCGATACAAATGCGATGCACGCTGCCGCGCAGAAACTGATCGGCAAGCACGACTTCACGACTTTTCGCGACAGTGAATGTCAGGCGAAATCGCCAGAGAAGACGCTCGATCAGCTTGATGTGATCAGGGAGGGCGACACCGTGCACATCGTGACCTCGGCGCGTTCGTTCCTGCACAGCCAGGTGCGCTCGATGGTGGGATCGCTGGTCTGGGTCGGCGAGGGTCGCTGGAACGCCGACGATCTCGCAGCCGCTTTGGCGGCGTGCAACCGCGCCGCTTGCGGCCCGGTGGCCCCGCCGGAGGGGCTGTATCTGGTGCGGGTGGATTACTGAGAT
>VAZS01000457.1 GCA_005884855.1 Alphaproteobacteria bacterium
CCACGCCGTCCATCGCGGCGATGTCATCGCAAAAGATTGGTACAAGGGGGTCGCCTCGCCGATCCGCCTTGCGCGCAGCAAGCCTGGCCTGCGCCACGTTCCGCCGAAGTTCAGCCAGCACGCGACCGAGGTGCTGACGGAATTCGGATACTCCCGGGGGGAGATCGAGGACCTGTTGTCAACAGGCGTGGTCTGCGGCAGCGAGCGGAAGCGCTGAGGCTCCGATGGGGACGTCGGTCCCGGCAGGCCTGTAAAGCGGGCCCTGTAAAATAGTGAGAACCTAACCGTCCGCCTGTTTCCCAATAGCATCCTTTCAACTATAGGGTCATTTGCATGTGACCTGGCGCTGTCATGCGCCAAACGACAATAATGGTCTAACCGGGAGGAACTAGATGAAGCTTCGACACTTTGGCCTTGCCACCACGCTGGCAACAACGCTCGCGCTCGCCAGCCCCGCTCAAGCGGTGACGGAGCTTCAGTGGTGGCACGCGATGACCGGCGGCAACAACGACGTCGTCAACAGGCTTGCCGAGGAATTCAACGCCAGCCAGTCCGACTACAAGGTCGTGCCGTCCTACAAAGGCACCTATCCGGACACCATGAATGCGGGCATCGCGGCGTTCCGGGCCGGCAACGCGCCGCACATCATGCAGGTGTTCGAGGTCGGCACTGCGACGATGATGAGCGCCACCGGCGCGGTCAAACCGGTCTATCAACTGATGAAGGATGCCGGAGAACCGTTCGACCCCAAGGCGTACCTGCCGACCATCACCGGCTATTACTCGACCTCGAAGGGCGACATGCTGTCGTTCCCCTTCAACTCGTCCTCGATGGTGATGTGGATCAACAAGGATGAATTGAAGAAGGCCGGCATCGCCGAGATCCCGAAGACCTGGCCCGACGTGTTCGCCGCCGCCAAGAAGCTGAAGGCAGCCGGCCACGAGAGCTGCGGCTTCTCCAACGCCTGGGCAAGCTGGGCGCATATCGAGCAGTTCTCGGCCTGGCACAACGTGCCGATCGGCACCAAGGCGAACGGGCTTGACGGTTTCGACACAGAATTGAAATTCAACTCGCCGCTGCATGTGAAACACCTGCAGAACCTCGTCGACCTGCAGAAGGACAAGACCTACGACTATAGCGGGCGCGACAGCAAGAACGAGGCGCGCTTCGGCTCCGGCGAGTGCGCGATCTTCCTGACCTCGTCGGGCTACTACGGCACCGCCAAGGGTACCGCCAAGTTCGATTTCACCTCGGCGCCGATGCCGTATTACCCGGATGTTGCTGGCGCGCCGCAGAACTCGATCATCGGCGGTGCTTCGCTATGGGTGATGGGCGGCAAGAAGCCGGAAGAGTACAAAGGCATCGCCAAGTTCTTCGCCTTCCTGTCCGACACCAACCGCCAGGCCAAGCTGCATCAGGAATCCGGCTACCTGCCGATCACCAAGGCGGCCTATGAGAAGTCGATCAAGGACGGCTTCTACGAGAAGAACCCGACCCTGCACAGCGCTCGATAGTGCCGTGGCGCGTGGCAATGCGATCTTGCGGGCGTTTGAAAAGACCGCAAAGTAAATCCGTCCAGGCAGCTCCCTCTCGGATGCGAGAGGGAGCTTCTCTCGCATCACACGGAATGTACTGACGCCTGAATGGAAAAGTCTGCGGTCTTCAACAGCAAGCTGCTTCCGTATGCGCTGCTCGTGCCGCAGCTCGTCATTACATTCGTATTTTTCTACTGGCCGGCCAGCCAGGCGCTCTGGCAGTCGTTCCTGCGCGAGGATGCGTTCGGGCTCAGTTCCGAATTCATAGGGTTCGAAAACTACGAGGCGCTGTTCGCCCAACCTGAATATTACAAGGCGATGCTGACCACGGTGGTATTCTCAACGCTGGTCGCCGTCTTGTCGCTCGCCATCGCGCTTTTGTTCGCGACGCAGGCCGACAAGAACCTGAAGGCGGCTCAGGTCTACAAGACATTCATGATCTGGCCCTACGCTGTAGCGCCCGCGGTCGCCGGCGTGCTGTGGATTTTCATGTTTCAACCCTCCCTCGGCACGCTGGCGCAGCCACTACGTTTTATGGGCTTCGACTGGAATCCGCTTCTCAATGGCAATCACGCGATGGCGCTGGTGGTGATGGCCGCGGTGTGGAAGCAAATCTCCTACAATTTCCTGTTCTTTCTCGCCGGACTGCAGTCGATCCCCAAAAGCGTGATCGAAGCCGGCGCGATCGACGGCGCCGGTCCGATGCGGCGTTTCTGGACGATCGTATTCCCGCTGCTGTCGCCGACTACTTTCTTTCTGCTGGTCGTGAACGTCGTTTATGTGTTCTTCGACACTTTCGGCATCATCGATGCGGTGACCGGCGGCGGACCAGCCGGCAACACTACGACGCTGGTTTACAAGGTGTACGCGGACGGGCGACTCGGCGGCGATCTGGGGGGCTCTGCCGCACAGTCGGTGGTGTTGATGATCATCGTCGTCGCACTGACCGCGGTTCAGTTCCGCTACGTCGAGCGAAAGGTGCAATACTGATGGTCGAGCACCGCCCGCTGAACGATGTCATCGCCTATGCCATCCTGACGCTTGGCGTTTTCATCGTCGCCTTTCCGGTCTATCTCGCCCTGATTGCTTCGAGTCACGATGCGGGAACGGTGATCGGCGGCCATATGCCGCTTTCTCCGGGCAACCATACGCTGGAGAACTACTATCGCGCCGTGTTTGTCGGAGGATCGCGCACCAGCCGCGAGCCGGTCGGCCACATGTTGACCAATTCATTCATCTCCGCCGCCGGCATTGCGGTCGGCAAGATCTTCATCTCAATTCTGTCCGCCTATGCCGTGGTGTATTTCCGCTTTCCGTTCCGCAAGACGGCGTTCTGGATCATTTTCGTCACCCTGATGTTGCCGGTCGAAGTCCGGATTTATCCGACCTACAAGGTCGTATCCGACCTGCATATGCTCGACACCTATGCCGGGCTGATTCTGCCGCTGATCGCATCGGCGACAGGTACGCTGCTGTTCCGCCAATTCTTCATGACAATACCGGACGAATTGCTGGAAGCATCGCGCATCGACGGCGCCGGACCGTTCAGGTTCTTCTGGGATACCCTGTTGCCGCTGTCGGTAACCACGATCGCCGCGCTGTTCGTGATTCAATTCATTTATGGCTGGAATCAATATCTGTGGCCGCTGCTGATCACCACTCAAGATTCCATGCAGACCATCGTGATCGGCATTAAGAAAATGTTGACCACCACAGACGAATTGGCCGAATGGCAACTCGCCATGGCGACCGCCGTCTTGGCGATGCTGCCGCCGGTCGCGGTGGTGGTGTTCATGCAACGGCTGTTCGTGCGCGGACTAGTCGAGACCGAGAAGTAGAACTGAGATGGCCAACGTCGCGCTCCGTAACGTCCACAAGGCGAAATCGATATCGGCGGGCGCATCGTCAACGCGATCGAGCCGGCCGATCGCGACATCGCCATGGTGTTCCAGAATTATGCGCTCTATCCGCATATGAGCGTCTACAACAACATGGCCTATGGCCTGCGCAATCGGCGCATGCCTGAACCCGAGATCGACACCCGCGTCCA
Organism: Alphaproteobacteria bacterium; assembly: GCA_005884855.1. GTDB lineage: Bacteria > Pseudomonadota > Alphaproteobacteria > Rhizobiales > Xanthobacteraceae > Bradyrhizobium. Next base: position 3,586 of record VAZS01000457.1, read on the forward strand.
GGAAGCCGCCCGTATCCTCGAGCTTGGCGCCATGCTCGAGCGCAAGCCGCGACAGCTCTCAGGCGGCCAGCGCCAGCGGGTCGCGATGGGCCGCGCCATCGTGCGCCAGCCGAAAGTGTTTCTGTTCGACGAGCCGCTGTCGAATCTCGATGCCAAGCTGCGCATCGCCATGCGCGTCGAAATCCGCAAATTGCAGCGTCGGCTGAAGACCACGTCGATCTATGTCACGCACGATCAGCTGGAAGCGATGACGCTTGCCGATATCCTGGTTGTGATGAATGGCGGCCGTGTCGAGCAGATTGGCAACCCG
>VAZS01000106.1 GCA_005884855.1 Alphaproteobacteria bacterium
AGCATCGGCTCCGATGTGATGATGAGTTATACCGTCATGGGCGACGTGGTAAACCTTGCCTCACGCCTCGAAGGCGCGAACAAGTTGTACGGGACCCGCAATCTGGTTTCCGAGAAAACCATCGCCGCGACTGACGCGGTGTTTGAGGTTCGGGAGATCGATCGGGTCATAGTCGCGGGCCACACTCATTCGGAAGTCATTTTTGAGATACTCGGAAGCAAGGGAAAGCTCACGCCACCAAAGCTATCGTCACGGGACAGGTATCTCGAAGGGCTCGCGGCCTACCGCGAAAGACGATGGGACGATGCGGTTCGCGCGTTCAACGCTTCGCTCGAGGCGACGCCCGGCGACGGGCCGTCATTGGCTCTGCTCAATCGCGTCGTAAGCCTCAAAGCGAACCCACCGTCTCAGGACTGGGACGGGTCGTGGCACATCGAGAAATAGTTGTCGAGGGCGCTCGAGCCGGGTGCGTACGGGCACCGCATTTTCTATATCGCGCCCCATGAGGCTGTTTTCGCGTGGAGCGCAAAAATGCAAGCCGTCTCGCGATCTGAGGACGTTTCCAGATACGAGGTCGGAATTCTCATAAGCTAGAAAAATGCAGTCGAAAATAGAACGCGTTAAGACGACACTCGCTCGTGGTGATTGGTTTCGCCTAACGGAACTCGCTTCAACACATCGGGTCACATCCCCATTCCCCGGGTCGCTGCATCCGAAGATTCATCATATTCACTGTCCTGGTGACTTCCGAGATGTTTATGCTGGGATCAATTCGGACAGCCGTCCTTATGATGCAATTTCGGACGTATTTCTGGCGCTTCCGCCAGTGCCAGCTGAACTTCATGCCCTTCGCCTCCACCTTGCATTCAGCGGTCGCCTTTTCCAGGGCAACCCTTTCAGCTTTGGACAGCTTCGCAGCCTCCACGGGGGCAGGCATAAATGCAATGCCGCTAATAAGTACCGTGGCGGTAGTGCCGGCGATTAAAGCTGTGGCGAAATGGTTCATGATACCCTCCCTTGTGATATGCTCCCTTGAGCTGCTTGTGCACCCATAGTTGCGGTCGAGATCGGGACGCGACGCCTAACCGACGCGAAGGCGTGCGCCGTTGGTGATCAGCTGGGCGTCTGGAAAAACGAGCCCAGTAATATTCCCTCCGGGGCTCACCCACACACGCAACATTAACAGCGGCCCGTAGTGGGGAGATGACCGGCAAGGTGGCCGGTCCGGCGAGAAGGATCAGGAAGCCGCGCCGCCGCATAGGAGTCCCCGCCACAAACCGAGTTTGTTGACAATGGCGACGAGGCTCGAGCGATGCAACGGGTGACAAATTTCTGATTCTCTCAATTGGGTCAGAATCGGATTGCCGACGTGCGATGCGCCGGATGACAGGATCAGGTCCCAAGGGCGCGCCCCCGAGCCTGCGAACGGCCATTTTGCCCCAACGCGGCCCTTGAGACAAAATCCGGGCAAGTTTATAGCGCGACCACCAGCACGCTATGGCCACTGCCCGCTTCCGCTGCTCACCATTAGCCGAGCTCCAAGGTTGTGATGCCGAATACCCGCTCCAACCGTAACGGCGGGATTCAAGAAACCTTCCGGATCGACTGCTGCGAAGCAGGCATCGTCAGCGAAGCCCGGGTTCCAGCCTTCGGCCGCCGCCCAGTTCACGGCTATTGAGATTTCGTCCGGCCGCATCGGCCCGATGCGCAAGCCGTTCATCGCGTATGGGACTTCCGTTCAGCTCCTCGTCACCGGATCCGATATGATCTGTAGCAGCGGTGCCGGTGTGACCGCGATCTGTCCGACAAACGGCCGATCATGCGCGGCGATCAGCAACACCGAGGCGGATACGCCGGTCGCAAACAGCCCCATCGCAACCAACGATGAAAGCCGATCGTCACAGTGCACCAGCGCGATCGCCAGCAAGGCGCATATCGCTTGCAAATAGAGGCAGGACCATTTCACGGCGTTGACTTCCGCCCGGCTCACGATGATCCGTTGTCTGCGCGCATCAAGAGCGGCTTCGAGAGCGCTTGTGATCTCGCGCTGCGCCGCTTGTTGGCCCGTGTTGGTCGCCGGAAGCGAGAGAACGAGGTGCAGCGCCTCCTGGAGGGGGCGCGGGGTCACGTTGAGCGGTGCGGTCCGGCGCGCCATCATGGGCCATTCTAGTGTCGCTGTTTCATGAGCGTAAGTTCTAATGAGATCGTGCAATTTGGCTTCCGGCTCGCCCGGAAAAGCCGCCGCGAGGACGAGTGCGGTTCTCAACGTACTGGCCTCATGGCTCACTGCTGCGCCGGCGCGATCATTGTCGCTCCAAACCTGCGCGGCGGTGAACGCAACGAACAGGCCGAAAATTATACCAAGTGGCGGCAGCATGCCCGGCGAAACGGCCTTGAACGATTTGGCGCGACCACTCCTCGCCAGCGCCGCAACACCGGCTTGCATCGCTAGTGCAAGCAGATAGGTAAAACCGAAAACCAGCAGCGCCATCCACGATACTGGCAGTTCATGGAACCAGTCGCTCATCGCTCCCCCAACTAAGTGAGCTTCTATCTGCCTCATGCTATCTCAGATCGGGGGACGAGTCCCTTTTCTCACAGCATTAGGACTGCGGTAGATCTTGCCTTAACGCTGATGCCGCAAGCGGAAGCGCTGCGGCTGATGCAGAGTTCGTTTGGCAAGAGCGGAGGTGGTCCACATTCGCATTGCCAAGAAGAAGTCAGTGATCGCTATCAATCTATTGTTATTTCTTGCATCTGTACTGAGCGCCGGTTCAAAGACGGGCAAGCTGCTTTTCCTCCGGAGTGGCGCTGTAGAGCCGACGCGCCTCGCAACGTGATCGGCAGAACAGTCGAGAAGGTGGAGGAACTGTTAAGCGGCGACGTCAGTCTCGTATACGCCGGCTATCCCTACGACCCATTCGCACCCGCTAAATCGGTGCATTGAATCCTTCATCCGGGCGAGCCGATCGCGGAAAACGTTCCGACGCGCCGCGCGCGGTGAAATGCCCGGTCACAGCTTTCGTTCGGGGCGATGGCTCCCGGTCTCCCACGGTGTTACTCATTGCGGTAGCTTGACGATGTTGATCTCGATTGACGAAAAGTAGGCAGCAAGATCGTCGATATCATTGTCAGATAATGAGGGAGCAACCACCGACATGGCATCGTTCTTTCGCGCACCGGATCTGAACGCCTGGAGTTGCGCAACGAGATAGGGCTCGATCTGCCCGGCAATGTTCGGCGCGTCGGGAGTCTTGGAGAGACCGTCCAGGCCGTGACATGCCTGACACATCAGCGCCTTTGCACGACCGACTTTTAGATCGCCCGCTGCGCCGACGCCTCCATTTGCTGTGAGAAAAAAAACTGACGTGAGTAGACACAGCCCCATCTTTAGCACGTTCAGACGCGCAGACATTAGCTTGACCTCTCGCAGCTTGGACGGGGCATAAAAAGCGTGATGGTCCCCGTCAGGGGACCATCTGCCAAATCAGGCGCTACTTGCCGTCATACCAGATGCGATAAAGCGCTCCGACGAGATCGTCCGAAACGAGAAGCGAACCGTCGTGCAACTGCGCCACATCGACCGGACGACCGAGGTAGTAGCCATTATCGTTCCACCCTTCGGCGAAGGGCTCGGACTTTCCTGCGACGTGCCCATCATCCTTGAGGAAGGTCACCATCACTCGGGCGCCGACCGGCACGGTTCGATTCCAGGAGCCGTGCTGTGTCGAGAAAATTGCACCTTGGTATTTCTTCGGAAAAGTGGTGCCGGTGTAGAACATAAGGCCGAGGTCCGCGGCATGAGCGACCTGCTCCACTTCGGGGAAGACCACATTAGCCGGCGGCGTATCGGCCTTGTACTCGTTGGTACGCACCTTGCCCCCGCCATACCACGGAAAGCCGAAGTCCTGGCCGGCATTGGCGATGCGGTTCATCTCGCCCGGAGGCTGGTCGTCGCCCATACCGTCAACCTGGTTATCGTTGGTCCAGAGCGACTTGTCCTTTGGGTTGAAATCCATGCCGACGGGATTGCGCAGCCCGGTAGCGTAGACTTCGCGGTTCTTGCCATCACGATCCATGCGGATGATCCCGCCGATGCCAAGCTTGCGATACATCTCCAATTTTTCTTTCGCTGGCACATTGTAGGGCTGGCCTAACTGAATGTAGAGCTTGTTGTCCGGCCCGATCCGGCAGGGGCGAGCGGTGTGGTTGTAGCTCTCTTCAGATTTAGGAATCAGCTCGCCCTCCGCGACGACTACTCCAGCAACAACATCCGCGCTTTCATAAAAGAACTCGGCAGCCGGATATTCAAGCACTCGATTTTGTTCGACCGTGTACAGGAAGCCGTCCTTTGAGAAGCATGCGCCGTTGGGTATTTTCTTCGGCAGGGTCGGCGCGAATTCCTTGACTTCGTCTCCTACGCCGCCGCGGGAGCGGTCGGTCACCACCCACAATTTCGATTTGCGCGTGCCCACAAACGTCGCGACGCCCTGCGGTCCAACCGCAATGTGACGAGCGTCAGGAACAAGGGCGTACAGCGAAATATGGAAGCCTGGGGGCAATTTTATCTTACTCAAATTCTGCTTGACCTGATCCGCCTTCTGACCGGTTTGCGGGACTTCCGGCCAATCAGCGGTGCTGCCCGTCTGATGCATTGCCCCCAAAGTCTCGAGCGTGGTTGGCGCCGGCGGCGAAGGCTGCGCGGCAGCTGGCCATGCGGCCACCGACAATAATGCGACCGTGGCTTGAAAAAGAAGCTTCATAAATGCCTCCCTGTGATACCCCAATTCTAACGGGCGATCACCCGCTGTCGGGGAGGCCGATATCAATGCGCCGGTTCGGACATTTGTCAAATGGCAAAAAAGCGACGGTACATCCGGTCCGTTTTTTGAACGCAATTCGTAAGTGGTTTTGTAAACCGGCAACTCCGGGAGCAAGCCGAAAAACTATCCCGGAGGTAAGTTCGCGAACTATCTACTTGCGCACCGCGCAAGCGTACATGTTGGTTTCCATGCCAACTGACGCTTCAACGATCTTCGGACATTTCCAAACCATCAGAGAGCGGATTTTATGTCGCGGCATAAGTATCTGAAATACGTGGAGGCCACGACCAGAATTGAACTGGTGTACACGGTTTTGCAGACCGTTGCGTAACCACTCCGCCACGTGGCCCCATGAGAGCGGTTTAATATAGAGTGTCAGGCACTTAGGCAACCGCCCTCGCCCGCCTTGCCGCAAACTTCTGAAACCCGTATTTCTGAAATTGTGCCCGCCGCATCAATCAATCAGGCGTGCTTTCGGCGACGGTAGTCGCGTTTCGGCCGCGGCTTGGGCGCGAATTCGGGCAGCTCGGTTTGGGCCTGTCGATATCTGGCCAGCATCCGCTCGAAACTCGAATGGAGCGCCTCTGCAATATCCGGCCGCTTTTCCAGGCTGGAAAGCAGCATCGCCGCCGCCTCGATGGTGGAGAGGCCATCGCTGCGCGGCTCGCGGCGGAGCTTCCCATAACGCGACGGATGCGCCGGACCGAGAACGACACGCTGGCATTTCAGCATCCAGGCGTTGCGCCACCACAAGGCCTTGGCCTGGCTCCAGGTGCCGTCGAGCAGCACGATGCCTTCGATATCTTTCAGGATGGCGCGCTGGTTGTCCTCGACTTCGCCCTTGCGGTTGATAGCGACGATGTCCCGGTCGGTATCAAGGGCGGCGACCTTGGCCGAACCCAGATAAAGCACCGCCCAGCGAGAGGGATCGGCGACCGGCCGTCCCAGGGCCTTGGACAGGCTTGGCCAGGACAACCCGATCTTTAGAACCGAATCCTTGAAGTGCAGCGCGGTCAGCCGCGCGGTGCCCAAAGCCCTGTCCTGTTCCTGCGGATGCTGCAGGATCAATACCGAGATCCGGTTCTCGATCGGCCTGATGCTGTCGCAAATGCAGAGCGGCAGTGGCTTCAGGCAGCGCGGGCAATCCGGGATTGCTTCCGCCGCCAGGGTGCCCGTTTCAGCCTGAGATTGTTTTGACATTGGCTCGCTATACGCTGCGCGGCGTGGCGCTTCAAGAACGCAACATCCTGGGCCTATTCCGCGGGCCTTGCGATCGCGCCCGTTTCGGGGCGTCGCCTCAGCCGATCTATCAATAGATAGATCACCGGCGTCGTATAAAGCGTAAGAATCTGCGAGACGAACAAGCCGCCGATGATGGTGATGCCGAGCGGCCGGCGCAGCTCGGTGCCCGGTCCGGTGGCAATCACCAACGGTATGCCCGCGAACAACGCCGCCATGGTCGTCATCAGAATGGGTCGGAAGCGGACACTGCACGCCTCAAAGATGGCCTCAGCCGACGACAGCCCTCGCTGGCGCTCGGCATCGAGCGCAAAATCCACGATCATGATCCCGTTCTTCTTGACGATACCGATCAGGAGAATGATCCCGACAAACGCAATGATCGTCAGCGGCGTGTTGGTGATCTGCAACGCGAGCAGCGCGCCTAAGCCCGCTGACGGCAAAGTCGAGATGATCGTCAGGGGATGCGCCAGGCTCTCATACAGCACGCCCAGCACGATATACATCGCCACCAGCGCGCCAAGTATCAGGAGCGGCTGGCGCCCGCTGGTTCTGCCGAAGTCTCCGGCGTTGCCCTCGAAGCTGCCACGGATGCTATCCGGCATATGCAGTTCCTCCACCGCCCTCTGGATATTGGTGGTGGCGGTTTCCAGCGGTATGTCCGGCAGCAAGTTGAAGGAGACTGTGGTCGAGGGAATCGACTGCGAGTGAAAAACGGCCAGCGGTGAGAGGCTGCGCTGATAACGAACAACAGTGGAGAGCGGCACCTGCGCGCCACCCGCCCCGGCGACAAAAATATGTTCAAGGTTGGATGGATCGGTCTGAAATTTAGGATCAATCTCCAGCACCACCATGTACTGATTTCGCTGCGTGTAGATGATCGATATCTGCCGCTGCGAGAACGCGTTGTTGAGCGCGTTGTCGATGTCCTGCACGCGGACGCCCAACATCGATGCCTTTTGCCGATCGATCGACAAGGTCAGTTGCAAACCGCCGGGATCACGGTCACTGGACACGTCCGTAATGCCCTCGACGCTCTCCATGCGTTTGCCGACGATCGGAGCCCATTTCTGCAGCAGATCGAGATCGGTGCTCGACAGAGTGTACTGATAGTCGGAGTCGCTCTGCCGGCCGCCGGTGCGCACGTCCTGCGCCGCAAACATGAACAGGCGGATTCCCGCTACCCGATACAGATTTTTGCGCAGCCGATCGATCACCTGCGCCGTGGTCATCCCGCTCCGCTCGGCCGGCGGCTTGAGGCTGATGAACATCACGCCGCGATTGGAGCCGCTTCCGCCAGGCCCGCCCCCTCCCCCAAGCACCGAGCCGATTCCGGCTACGGCAGGATCGGCCATGACGATGTCGGCGAGCTGCTGCTGCAGGCCAAGCATCGATTGAAAGGAGATATCGGCGGAGGCTCGCGTCGAGCCGATCACGAAGCCGCTGTCGTCGGTTGGGAAATATCCCTTGGGAGTCTTGATGTACAATGTCACCGTGAGCGCAATGGTTGCGAAAAACACCAGCAGCGTCATGAACGGGAAATCCAGCACCACGCGGAGCGTAGAGGAATAAAAGGCCACCATGCGCGACAACGAGCCCTCGACGGCGCGGTCGAACCAGGTCGCATTCTCGGAAGTGACGCCTTTGATGTAGTGCGCGCAAATCATCGGCGTGATCGTCAGCGACACAACGGTTGAAACCACCACCGCAAAGGTCAGGGTCAGTGAGAATTCCCGCAACAGCCGGCCGACGATGCCGTCCATGAAAATCAGCGGCGTAAAGGCGGCGATCAGGGACAAGCTGATCGACAGCACCGTGAAGCCGATTTGCCTGGCGCCCTCCAGCGCCGCCTGATAGGGCCGCATCCCATGTTCGAGGTTGCGGTACATGTTCTCGATCATGACAATGGCGTCATCGACGACGAACCCGACCGAAATCGCCAGCGCCATCAGCGACAGATTGTCTATCGAAAA
>VAZS01000107.1 GCA_005884855.1 Alphaproteobacteria bacterium
TGGTGCGCGCGCGCGGCGAACTGCTGGCGTCGCGGGCCAAGTCGACCACCGAATATCTTGGCAAGCTCGTCGCCGATGGTGCGAAGAGCGCGCAGGACAATTTCGCGAAGGTCTACACCAAAACCGCCTGATCGCACTCACTACTTGCGTTCAGTTGCGTCAGTTCGAAGGCCCGCTCTGCGGGCCTTCTTTTTGAGGCGCGCTCGCATCGTCATTGCGAGCAAAGCGAAGCAATCCATCTTACAATTAGCTGAAACGTGGATTGCTTCGTCGCTCCGCTTCTCGCAATGACTGACCTCATCGGCGCAAATCCTGCGTTCCTTTTGAAAGCCGCCATGACCGTCCCGGCCACCTTCTCCTTTGACGCGCCTGGCGATGCCGCTCGCGCGGCCGAGCTCCGGCGGGTGAAGATGCTTGCGACGCTGGTGCTGGCCGGCACGCTGGCGCTGTTCGTGATCGCAAAGGCGCTGCTGCACCTGCATTCGGCCTTCGGGTTCGTGGCGGCGTTCGCGGAAGCTGCCACTATCGGCGGGCTGGCCGACTGGTACGCCGTGGTTGCGCTATTTCGCAGGCCCTTGGGATTGCCGATCCCGCACACGGCGATCATCCAGAGCAACCAACAACGCATCGCGGACAAACTCGGCGAATTCATCGAGGTGCATTTTCTGGAAGCGGCACCTGTGGAAGCCAAGCTGCGCCAGATCGATTTCGGCTCCTTCATTGCCGACTGGCTGCGCGACCGCAAGCGCAGCGCCGATCTCGCCCGCTTCACGCTTCGGCTGTTGCCCGAAGCATTCACGGCCACCGAAACGTCGGGCCTGATGGCGTTCATCAGCCGCCGCATCACCACCCAGCTGCAATCGATCGATCTGGCGCCACTCGCCGCGGGAACGCTGCGCGCCTTCGTCCAGGAGGGCCGGCACAAGGGGTTGCTCGACGACATCCTGCGCGTCGTTCATCAATCGCTGACCCAGCCCGAAACCATGGCAATGGTGCGCGAGAAAATCCGTAGCGAACTGCCGACGCTTCTCAGGCTTTATCGGGCCGACAAATACCTGGTGAACAAGATCGTTGCATCGGCGAGCGCGTTCTTCGAAGAGGTCCGCGCCAATCCGAGCCATCCGTTCCGTGACGAATTCGATCGCATGGTGTTGTCGTTCGTCGACCGGCTCGGCAGCGACCGCAGCTATGCCGATCGCATCGACGGATTGAAGCGCGACCTGTTGGCCCGTCCCGAACTCGCCGACCTCGCCCGGAATATCTGGTCCAACGCGCGCTCGTTCATCGAGCGCAGCGCTAGCGGCGAAACGCACGTGCTGCACCAACATCTGACCGGAATGTTCGTGAAAGCAGGCGAGGCGCTCGCGGCTGATTCCGAACTGCGCGCCGAGATCAATCAGGGGCTGGTTGTCGTGCTCCGAAGCTTTATCGCCGACCAGAAAAGTGGCGTCTCGAGCTTTATCGCCGATCAGGTCAAGGCCTGGGACATGAGGCAGCTGATCTCGCTGATCGAAATCAACATCGGGCGGGATTTGCAATATATCCGTTTCAACGGCTCGCTGATCGGCGGCCTTGCTGGCCTGGCGCTCTACACCGCCGAAGTCCTGCTGCGGCTGTTGTGACCGGGATCACTGGGTCGGGTTTATCCGTTGAGACCTATTGTCCCATTGCAGGTCCCCCGCTTGAATATAGCGAATCAGCGCCATAGCTGCTGGAATGCTGCGCTGCGGAACGATGGTGTCTGAGCCGCGTTATCGCTCGCCAAGCCGTTCGACGACCGAGAGGAAAGACAATGTCCGCTACCGCCCAGACGCTGCGCCCGCCGTCCAGAACCCTGATGTTTTTGGAAGCTAGGGCGATCCACGAGCTTGGCGCATTTATCGGCGCATTGCCGCTGCTCAGCCTGGCGCCGAAGGGCGATGGTCACCCGGTGTTGGTGCTGCCCGGGCTTGTCGCATCGGACAGCTCGACCCGTCCGCTGCGCGGCTTTCTGCGTAATCACGGCTATGCCGTTTGCGGCTGGCGCCAGGGCCGCAATCTCGGCCTGCGCGAGGGCGTGCAGCGCGCGATGTTGGATCTGGTGCATGAACTCAATGACACGCACGGGCGCAAGGTCAGCCTGGTCGGCTGGAGCCTTGGTGGCGTTTACGCACGCCAGCTCGCCAAGATGATGCCGGATCGCGTGCGCTTCGTGATTACGTTGGGCAGCCCGTTCGCCAGCAGTCCAAAGGCGACCAACGCCTGGCGCGTCTATGAAATGGCGAGCGGCCGCAGGGCCGACGAGCAAGATCATCGGTTTGGCGGATCGCTCGCGGAACCGCCTCCGGTCCCGACGACTGCGATTTTCAGCCGCACCGATGGCATCTGTGCGTGGCAGGGCTGCGTCGAAAAGACCTCCGCCTTCGCCGAAAGCATCGAGGTCGAAAGCAGCCATTGCGGCATGGGCCATCATCCCGCGGCGGTGTATGCGGTGGCCGATCGCCTGGCGCAGCCCGAAGGCAAGTGGGCGCCGTTCGACCGCAGCGGCTGGCGCAGCCTCGTATATCCCGATCCCAACCGCTGAGGTCAGCGACGCCGCAGCAGGCGAGCGTTGTTGTAGATCCTGAAAACGCGCTATGCGTTGCGGATGCCGTATCCGCTTGCCCGCATCATCGAACAGCTCAAGCGCGAACCCTCGCGCACCGGCTCCATCGCCATCACCGTGTTCGGCGATGCGATCGTGCCGCGCGGCGGTTCGGTATGGCTCGGAACGCTGCTGGAATTTTTCAAGATGCTGGATATCGATAGCGGCGTGGTGCGCACGGCGATGTCGCGACTGGCGGCCGACGGCTGGCTCGAGCGCAACAAGGTCGGTCGCAAAAGTTTCTATCGACTGGTTAAGAAAGGCCGGCAAACCTTTGATGCCGCGACTAAACATATCTACGATCCGCAGCCGTCGGATTGGACCGGGCGATTCGAACTGTTGCTGATCGGCAGTAGCGAAGATCGCGACGCCTCCCGGGAGGCGCTGAAGAATGCAGGGTTTGGCAGCCCGCTGCCGGGCGTGTGGGTCGCGCCGTCGGGCGTTCCGGTCCCGGAGGAGGCAGCAGCCGCGATCCGGCTGGAAGTTTCTGCCGAGGACCATAGCGGGCGGCGCCTGCTCAGCGAGAGCTGGCCGCTCGATCGGACTGCGGACGCCTATCTGAAGTTCATGAAGACGTTCGAGCCGGTGCGCGCCAGGATCAATCGGCGCGCTCGGCTGTCGGACAGCGAGGCGTTCACGGCGCGGATATTGCTGATCCATTACTATCGTCGGGTGGTGCTGCGCGATCCCCTATTGCCGACCAGTTTGCTGCCACGGGACTGGCCGGGCCGGGCTGCCCGGCAGCTCTGCGGCGAGATCTACCGCGGCCTGTTGCCGGCTGCCGAGCAATGGCTGGACCGGCACGGTTCCAACGAGAGCGGCCCATTACCTGCCGCCGGCGCCGCACTGCGGCAACGCTTCGCAGACGGGATTATGTTACATAAATAACTTGAATTTCCAACATTCTGTTATATGTTGATCGCCTCCTGGGAGACCGGCCATGTACACGCAGGCGCTCAACACCGCGGAAACCGATGACAGCAATAGCGAGGACGCCGCGCGAGCGGTGCTGTTCCAGGCCCGGATCGATGCCGAGGACCGCATCGAGCCCAACGACTGGATGCCGGCGGCCTACCGCAAAACGCTGACGCGGCAGATTTCGCAGCACGCGCATTCGGAAATCGTCGGCATGCTGCCGGAAGGCAACTGGATCACACGCGCGCCGTCGTTGCGCCGCAAGGCGGCGCTGCTCGCCAAGGTGCAGGACGAGTGCGGCCATGGGCTTTACCTCTATGCCGCGGCCGAAACGTTGGGCGCCTCGCGCGAGGAACTCGTCGATCAGATGCTGGCCGGCAAAGCCAAATATTCCTCGATATTCAACTATCCCACGCTGACCTGGGCGGACATCGGCGCGATCGGCTGGCTGGTCGACGGTGCGGCGATTATGAACCAAATTCCGCTGTGCCGCTGTTCCTACGGCCCCTATGCGCGGGCGATGATCCGCGTCTGCAAGGAAGAATCCTTTCACCAGCGGCAGGGCTACGAAATCATGCTGACGCTCGCGCGTGGCTCGGACGAGCAGAAGGCGATGGCGCAGGACGCGCTGGACCGCTGGTGGTGGCCGGTGCTGATGATGTTCGGGCCGCCGGACCAGGCGAGCCAGCACAGCGACACTTCGACGAAATGGAAGATCAAGCGCTTCTCCAACGACGAACTGAGGCAGAAATTCGTCGATGCCACGGTACCGCAGGCGCAATATCTCGGCCTGACAATTCCCGATCCCGGCATGAAGCGCAACGAGACCACCGGACATTGGGAATACAGTCAGATCAACTGGAATGAATTCAAGCAGGTGCTTGCCGGCAATGGTCCTTGCAACCGCGACCGAATGGCGGCGCGGCGAAAAGCGCACGATGACGGCGCGTGGGTGCGCGAGGCGGCGCAGGCATATGCCGACAAACGCGGCAGCCGAAGGGCCGCCGCCTAGGCGCGGCAGTTGATGGAGATCATGATGGCTACGCCGAACACACCGCTGTGGGAAGTCTTCATTCGTAGCCGCAACGGGTTGGCGCACAAGCATGTCGGCTCGCTGCATGCCACTGACGCGACGCTGGCGCTGCAGGCCGCGCGCGACATCTACACGCGGCGCGGCGAGGGCCTTTCGATCTGGGTGGTGCCTTCAAGCGCGATCACCGCCTCCGATCCGAGCGAGAAGGGCATGATGTTCGAACCGGCCGAGTCCAAGATCTATCGCCACCCGACGTTCTATGAAGTGCCCGAAGAAGTCGGACACATGTGATTTTTCGTCCTCGTGGTGAGGCGAATGCACGCACGATGACAGGCTCCGCGAGGCATCCATAGCCGAAGAAGACCGGATTGCTTCGTCGCTTCGCTTCTCGCAATGACGACATGGCTGTTAGCGCCAGCAGGATGGAGAGCATGACTACCGCGTCCATTTCCGTTTCCGAAACGCCGCTGGTGCTGTATGTGCTGCGCCGAGCCGACGACGCGCTGATCCTCGGCCACCGGCTTTCGGAATGGTGCGGACACGCGCCGATGCTGGAAGAGGACATGGCGCTCGCCAATATGGCGCTCGATCTGCTCGGTCAAGCGCGCGAACTCTACAGCTACGCCGCGAATGTCGAAGGCAAGGCTAACGACGAAGACAAATTCGCGTATCTGCGCGACGTCAGGCAATATCGCAACCTTCTGCTGCTGGAACAGCCGAACGGCGATTTCGCGCGAACGATCGTGCGGCAGTTTCTCTACTCGGCATTCGCCGATCTCTACTGGCGCGCGATGATGAATTCGGCCGACGCCATGCTGGCGGCGATCGCCGCCAAATCCGAAAAGGAAAGCGCCTATCATCTGCGGCATTCGTCGGAATGGATGGTCCGGCTCGGCGACGGCACCGAGGAAAGCCACGGTCGGGCGCAAGGCGCGATTGACGATCTCTGGTCCTTTACCGGCGAGATGTTTGGGATTGACGCCAGCGAGCGCGATTTGATCGATACCGGGATCGCCGTCGATCCCGCCAGCTTGCACCCGCAATGGCTCAAGACGGTTTCGGGCATCGTGAGTGAGGCAACGCTGGCGCTGCCGAAAAGCGACTGGATGCAGCAGGGCGGCCGCAGCGGCAGGCACAGCGAGCATCTCGGGCACCTGCTTAGCGAGCTTCAGTCGATGCAGCGGATGTTTCCGGGTGTCACATGGTGAGCGCCATGTTCAAAGCTGGCGCTGGAGCGTGCAGGCTTTCGCGGCTCGAAGGTGCGCACCGTGCTGTCACCGGCCTGGACTACCGACTGGATGAGCGAAGAGGGCCGCCGCAAGCTCCGCGAATATGGCATCGCGCCGCCGCGAGCCGCAAGCTCCCGCCGTGCGTTGTTCGGGATAGAGCGGGTGGCGTGCCCGCAATGCGGATCGGAGGATACCGAGGTATTGTCTGAGTTCGGTTCGACCGCTTGCAAGGCGCTGTGGCGGTGCAAAAGCTGCCGCGAGCCGTTCGATTATTTCAAATGTCACTGAGTATGTCACGTGACGGTGTCAGCGAGGTTGAGAACCTGAAAGGTCAGATGTCGCACGCACCACGTTTTCATCGCCTCGCCGTAAGCGATCGGCGCCGTGAATCCAAAGACGCGGTATCGCTGACGTTTGCGATTCCAGCGGCGCTCGCCGACGATTACCGTTTCAGCCCCGGGCAATATCTGACGTTGCGCACCACCATGGACGGCGAGGAAGTGCGGCGCTCCTATTCGATCTGTTCCGGTCCTGACGACGGCGAATTGCGCATCGCCGTCAAAAAGGTCGACGGCGGAGCGTTCTCCAGTTGGGCGGCCGATGAGCTCAAGCCCGGTGACCACCTTGAAGTCATGACACCGACCGGCCGATTCGGGGTGGCGCCGGCTCCGGGCGAGGCGCGGGTCTATGTCGGGTTTGCCGCCGGCTCGGGCATCACGCCGATACTTTCGATCGTAAAAGGCGTACTGGCGCGCGAACCGGACAGCCGGTTCTTTCTGTTCTATGGCAACCGCTCGAGCATGGGCATGCTGTTTCGCGAGGCGCTGGAAGAACTAAAAGACCGCTTCATGCAGCGGCTTTCGCTGTTTCACGTGATCTCGGGCGAAGAGCAGGACATCCCGATCCTGCACGGCAGACTCGATGGCGAGAAGGTGAGGGTGCTTTTGCGCTCGCTGGTGCCGGCGTCGAACGTCGATCATGTCTTCATCTGCGGTCCAACAGGCATGAGCGAGGACATCGAATCGACCTGCAGGGATCTGGGCATTGCCGCCGAGCGCATTCATGTCGAGCGTTTTGTCTCGGGGCTCGGCGGCAAGCCGCGTCCCAAAGCCCCGGTACCCGTGAGTGCGCCGCCAAAGGCGATGGCGTCGTTGATCATCGACGGCAAGCGCCGCGAGGTGCCGGTCGCGGAAGGAGAAGCCATTCTCGATGCGGCAACGCGCGCAGGCGTGGACCTGCCGTTCGCCTGCAAAGGCGGCATGTGCTCGACCTGTCGCGCCAAGCTGGTCGAAGGCAGTGCGCAAATGGAGGTGAACTACTCGCTGGAGCCGTGGGAACTCAAGGCGGGATTCATCCTCACTTGCCAGGCGCGACCGACATCGGACAAGGTGGTCGTCGACTACGATCACGTGTAGCAGGCCTCATTCAGCCGAGCCCTTGTCAGGGACGTCTTGAAGGATGCGGGGTCCTACGTGCTGAAAGCCGTTGCAATGCCCTGTAGTCGCCGCGTATGAACGCTTCTTTCTTCGCCCGACTCCATTTCTTGAGCTTGCGTTCATTTTCTATCGCGTCGGTCACGCGTTCAAACCATTGCGAGAATACCAGCGCTACAGGCCGGCGAGTCGCGGTATAACCCCCAAAGCTCCCGGCGTTGTGCTGAGCAATTCTTGTTTCGAGCGCGGTGCGCGTCGTGCCGATATAGAAGCTTCCGTCAGAACACCGAACAATGTAGAGAAATGCGCCTTCAGCCACTTCGATCCCTCATCTTACCGGTAGCCCCTCATCCTGAGGAGCGGCGTCTGCGCCGCGTCTCGAAGGATGAGGCCGCGGCGGGGCCTCATGGTTCGAGACGGCGCACCGGACAGCGCAAGCGCGCTGCCGGGAGAGCGCCTCCTCACCATGAGGGAAAACCTACCCCTTCGGCCGTTTGTCGAACACGCGCTTGGCCTTGCCGAGCGATCGCTCCAGCGAATTGGGCGGCACCGCTTTGATGCGGGCGTGGATGCCGGTCGTGTTCTTGATATGCGTGGTGAGAAGTTCGGTATGTTCGAGGAGACCGCGGCCATCCCAGCGTTCCGGCCGCGCTTCCGCCAGCACCGTCATCACGTCCATGCGTCCCTCGCGTGTCAATTCGACGACGAAATGACCGCCGCACCACTCGGTGGCGAGCAGCACTTCCTCGATCTGCGTCGGAAACACGTTGACGCCGCGCAGGATGATCATGTCATCGGAACGCCCGGTCACCTTTTCCATTCGCCGCATGCCCGGCCGCGCGGTGCCGGGTAATAGCCGCGTCAGGTCGCGGGTGCGATAGCGGATCACGGGAAACGCCTCCTTGGTCAGCGAAGTGAAGACAAGCTCGCCTTTTTCGCCGTCGGGCAGAACTGCACCGCTCTCGGGATCGATGATCTCCGGATAGAAGTGATCTTCCCAGATGTGCAGGCCGTCCTTGGTCTCGATGCATTCCTGGGCGACCCCGGGGCCTACCACTTCGGAAAGGCCGTAAATGTCCGTCGCGTCCATATCGAACGACTGCTCGATCTCGGTACGCATCGCATTAGTCCATGGTTCGGCGCCGAATATGCCGATTTTCAACGACGATTTGCGCGGGTCGAGCCCCTGCCGTTTGAATTCGTCCAGTATCGCCAGCATGTAGCTTGGCGTTACGGTGATGATGTCGGGCTTGAAGTCGTTAATGAGCTGCACCTGCCGCTCCGTCATGCCTCCGGAGATTGGCACCACTGTGCAGCCGAGCCGCTCGGCGCCGTAATGCACCCCGAGCCCGCCGGTGAACAGCCCATAGCCATACGCGTTGTGGATGATCATGCCCGTTCGGCCACCCGCGGCGCGGAGCGAGCGGGCCATCACGTCCGACCACATCTCGATATCGGCTCTGGTATAGCCGACAACGATCGGCTTGCCGGTGGTGCCGGAAGAGGCATGAATGCGGACCAGCTTTTCGCGCGGCTCGGCGAACATGTTGAATGGATAGTTGTCGCGCAGATCGGTCTTCACCGTGAACGGAAAATGATTCAGGTCTGACAGTTGCCGAAAATCACCGGGATGCACACCGGCTTTGTCGAATGCGTTCTTGTAGTGCGCCACCTTGTCGTAGGCGCGCGCCAGCGTTGCGGCCAGTCGCGTGGTTTGCAGTGCTATGATCTCGTCGCGGGAGGCGCGCTCGGCCTGGTCCAGCTCGGCGCTGTAACCGCCAGGTCTTGATCGAACATTGGTTACGGACATCGGCGTCTCCTCAACGCGGCTGTTATTCGGTCTTGGCGTCGGGTTCGGCTGAGCGCACCCAAGCGCCGCCGATGGTGCGGGAATGACCGCGCAACTCGGCAATCGCTGTTTGATCGACGGTGACACTCACGTCGTAGATTCCGGAGCGCCCGGTTCGCGAGATTTCCCGCGCGGTCGCGACCAGGAGATCGCCGAGCTTGCCGGGCAGGATAAACGAGATATTGCACTGCGCGGCGACCGCGCGTTCGTTATGGGAGTTGCAGGCAAACGCGAATGCCGAATCAGCCAGCGTGAAGATAAAACCGCCATGGGCGATGCCATGTCCATTCACCATGTGCGGCAGAATCTTCATCGCCAGAACAGCTTTCCCGGCTTTGATCTCGAGGAGCTCCATGCCGAGACCTTGGCTGGCGTCGTCTTCCTTCCACATGGCCTCCGCGCATGCGCGTGCCAGATCATCGGGCGAGAGCGTGGTCTTGAGGTTCATTGCGCTCTCCCCGCGCGGATCGTTCGACGCGATCCGGTCAGGTCCGGATGCAAAACGCTTCTCCCAAGTCCTGTCCAGGTCCCGCCGGGCTGGCCGGAACAAACCTCTTTTTAGCCGAAGTTTGCTTCTCTGCAAGGCGTAGACTGGGGTATGCAGGGGACGTTCTAGCAACCACGGAAATTGCACCCTATTTTCAGCGCTCGCGGACTATTCAAGCCGTGGCAGGCGGCGCAGCCGCAGAAAGCTCAAGGGAACGCAGCTATGCGGGAGGCTGGCAACATCGTCGTAGTGAGCGGGTTGCTCATCGGTCTCGCCTATGGCGCGATCGGCTTGCTCAGCGGCTTTTGTCTGCTCAGCGGCCTGCGGGGCTGGTGGGCCGAGGGCGACAGCCGCCTGATCAGGACTTACGCATTGGCGCTCGGAGTGGCGATCGCAGCAACGCAGCTGCTGGCCGCGGGCAACGTCGTCGACATCGGCAAATCGATCTATCTGCAGCCGACGTTCTCGGCGCCCTTGATGTTCATCGGCGGATTATTGTTCGGTTATGGCATGGTGCTTTCGAACGGCTGCGGCTCGCGAGCACTGGTGCTGCTCGGTCGCGGTAATTTGCGGTCCTTTGTGGTGATCATCGTCCTGGGCATCGCCGCGCAAATGACCCTGAAAGGTCTGATCGCGCCTGGGCGCATCGCCCTGCTGCACGCATCACAGGCTACGCCGAAAGTGGTGACCTTGCCGGCGCTGTTATCGACCCTCGGCATCGGTGAGACGTTCGCGCGGACACTTGCGGCTTCGGTAATCGCGGGAGCCCTGATTATTTTCGCGTTTGCCCACGCGCCGTTCCAGCGTGCTCGGGCCCAGATCGCCGCTGGCATCGCCGTCGGCTTGCTGGTCGCCGCCGGCTGGCTCACGACCGGCTATCTCGGCGCCGATGAGTTCAATCCTGCCGCGGTCACCTCGCTTACTTTCATCGCCCCGATCGCGGACGCCGTGCAATATGCGATGCTGTCGACCGGGCTGAGTCTGAATTTCGGCATCGCAGTTGTTGCGGGCGTGTTCGCCGGAAGCCTCGTTACGGCGCTGGCCACGGGCCGCTTCCATTGGGAAGGCTATTCGTCGCCCCGGCACATGCTGCGCTCGATCGGCGGCGCGGCGCTGATGGGAGCGGGTGGCGCAATGGCCTATGGCTGCTCGATTGGCCAAGGCTTGACCGGCGTGTCGACGCTGGCGCTGGCATCGTTCGTCGCTGTCGGCGGAATCCTGCTGGGCACGGCGGCGGGATTACGCGGT
>VAZS01000108.1 GCA_005884855.1 Alphaproteobacteria bacterium
GGCACTTTGCGGCCACGGCGATTGATCCGACACGAGGCCGGGTTAGCCTGCCCGGCCGCCGAAATCAAGATGGCTTAGGCAGGGCTCGGCAGGGCTATACAGGGCTCCCCGAGTTATGGGGAATTCTAGTCTGACTTTTCGCCGACTCAATAAAACCGGGCACTTTTTGCAAGTTTGTAACGGCGGCTCCAGCCGCGCCGCCAGTGCAGCGGCACGGGAATTAGCGCATCGGCCTCGCCAATCAGCTCGCGTCCTGCCCGCGCCATCCAGCGACCCATCGCAGGCGCCAGATCGGTACGATCCTGGTATTTCAGCGCATGCACGAGCGTCCGCGCGACGTCGTCATAGCGTACCGCAGCGCGGGCGCGCCCATAGGCCGGAGGGTCCGAGATCGCCTCCATCGACAACAGCCCGGGACCGGGATCGTAGACAAAGGGAATGCCAAGCCTGGGACAAAATGGCGGCGCGATAAACGACAGTTTCGCCCAGCAATCGGCACAGACACCGTCGCCATGCACCGGTTCACGGCAGGCGACGCACAGGGTCGGCAGCGCAATATCGAGCGCTATCCGTGCGGCATGCCGCCATGCGCCACGGCACACGCTCATCGTGAGACGCAAATGGCTGGAGATCGAACGTGACGGGGATGGCTCGGCGTTCATTATGCCTGACGCTAGCGCCGAGCTGGCGGCTGCTCAAGCTCGCAAAATTGAATTGCCCTATTGAGAGCCAACAGCTCAGTCATGTGGTTGTCAATGACAAGACGTGAGCATACCAAAGCGTGGTAATGGCGAACCCGAATGCCGCCCCTGTGCTGTTCGACCGTGCCTTGCTGCGGGCGCGGCGTAATCGTGCTTTGCGCGGCAAGCCCGCGACATTTCTGCTTGATCGCGTCGCCGAGGATGCGGCGGAACGGCTGCAGGCCGTGCTGCGGCAGTTCAAGAGCGCGGCCGACATCGGGACTGCGGGCAATCAGCTCCGCACCAGGTTGCTCGATCGGGTCGATCAACTCGCGGCGGTCGATCTGCCGGATATCGAGGCCGAGCCGATCGCGTTACAGCCGGAAACGCTCGACCTTGCGGTCTCCGCTCTGGCCTTTCAGTTCGTCAACGATTTGCCGGGGGCGCTGGCGCAGATACGCCGCGCATTGCGGCCCGATGGGTTGCTGCTGGCGGCGATGATCGGCGGCGACACCCTCACTGAACTCAGGCAATCCTTTGCCGCGGCCGAAGCCGAATACGAAGGCGGGGTCTCGCCCCGCGTCAGCCCGTTCGCCGATCTGCGCGATATCGGAGCGCTTCTGCAACGCGCGGGCTTCGCGCTGCCGGTCACCGACGTCGATCGCATCGTGGCGCGATACGACAGCCCCTTTGCGCTTATGGGCGATCTGAGAGGCATGGGCGCCACCAATGTTCTCGTCGAGCGTCGGCGCACCCCGACCCGACGCACCACCATGTTGCGGATGACGGAGATTTATGCCGAGCGCTTTGCCGACGCTGACGGCCGCATCCGCGCCACCTTCGACGTGATCTGGCTATCGGGCTGGGCGCCGCATCAGAGCCAGCAGCAGCCGCTGCAGCCGGGTTCGGCAAAAACGAGCTTGGCGGAGGCGGTGAGGCGAGTGAAGCGATAGTCTGCTCGGCCTCACATCAACAAATCGATCAGATGCGGGATCAACGGAATGTCTGCGGCGGGCATCGGATAGTCGCGCAGTTTGTTGGCGCGGACCCAGGCAAGCTTCTGGTGCTCGCGCGCGATCACCTCGCCGTCCCAGCGTCGGCAGATATAGAGCGGCATCAGCAGATGAAAATCGTCGTAGGCATGACTGGCGAAAGTGAGCGGCGCGAGGCAGGCTTCGGTGACTGTGATTCCGATTTCCTCATGCAGCTCCCGGATCAGCGTCTGTTCCGGCCGCTCACCTCGCTCGACCTTGCCGCCGGGAAACTCCCACAAGCCGGCCAGCGTCTTGCCTTCGGGCCGCTGCGCGATCAGCACGCGCCTATCGGCGTCAACCAGCGCGCAGGCGACCACCAGGGTGACGCCGTTAATTTTCACGATCGGTAGTCGCCATTGATTGCGACATATTCCTTGGTCAGGTCGCAGGTCAGCACGCGGTCCCGGCCTTTGCCCAGGCCGAGCGCGATCTTGATCTGGATCTTCGGGTTCTTCATGGCGTTTGAGACTTCCGCCTCGTCATAGCAGGGATCGCGCGCGCCACTCTTGGCGACGCGGATACCGTTGAACCAGATCGACAGCTTGTCGCGGTTGGCCGGCTCGCCGGCTTTGCCGACTGCCATCACCACGCGGCCCCAATTGGCATCCTCGCCACCGATTGCGGTCTTCACAAGCGGGGAATTTGCGACCGACATGGCGATCTTGCGCGCCGAGCTCTTCGAGACAGCGCCCTCGACGATGATTTCGACCAGCTTGCGCGCGCCTTCCCCATCCCGCGCCACCTGCTCGGCAAGATCGGCAAGCACGTCGCGAAGGCTCCTGGTAAAGGCCTTCAGGCGGGGGTCGCCGGCGCGGCTGATTTTCGGCGCGCCATTGGCGGCCGCGGCGCCGGTCGCAAAAGCCAGCAGCGTATCGGATGTCGAAGTATCGCCATCTATGGTGACGGCGTTGAATGTGTCTTCGACGCCGTCTTTCAAAAGCGATTGCAACGCGCCAGCCGTAATCGGCGCGTCGGTAAACACGAACGCCAGCAGGGTCGCCATGTCGGGCGCAATCATGCCGGCGCCTTTCGCCACACCGTTGATCGTGACCTTTGCCTTGCCGAGCTTGACGGTGGCAGTCGCGACCTTCGGAAAGGTGTCCGTGGTCATGATGGCTTTTGCCGCATTCATCCATTCGCCGGGCGCGGCTTGCTCTGCCAGGGTGGCCAACACGCCGTCGAACTTGGTGGCATCGAGCGGCTCGCCGATCACGCCAGTCGAGGCGAGAAA
Organism: Alphaproteobacteria bacterium; assembly: GCA_005884855.1. Classification (GTDB taxonomy): domain Bacteria; phylum Pseudomonadota; class Alphaproteobacteria; order Rhizobiales; family Xanthobacteraceae; genus Bradyrhizobium. Next base: position 2,946 of record VAZS01000108.1, read on the forward strand.
TACCTCGGCCGGTTTGCACCGGAGCGCCTTGGCCGCGATCTCGGCGGTCAGCTTGGTGGCCTGCCGCCCGGTGTTGCCGGTGAAAGCGTTGGCATTGCCGGAATTAACCACCAGCGCGCGAGCTTCCCCGCGGCCGAGCTTGGCGCGGCACCATTCCACCGGCGCGGACGGGCACTTCGATTTGGTGAAGACGCCGGCAACAGCGGTCCCGCTGTCCATCACTGCCAGCAGCAAGTCGGTGCGGCCCTTGTAGCGGATGCCAGCGGAGGCCGCGGCGAGCTTCACCCCCGCAATCGCGGGCATCTCGGGAAAGTCGTTTGGAGCAAGCGGGGAGACAGCTGTTGACATGAGGAAATTCCGAACATCACCACGACAAATATTTGTCATGGCCGGGCATGTCCCGGCCATCCACGCCTGTTCTCGATGCAAGCGAGAGTTGAAGACGTAGATGGCCGGGACAAGCCCGGCCACGACGTTTGTAGATACTATCGAGTTGAAAGAAGCGACAGCGAATTCTTACTTCTTGGCGGGCGCCATCTTGCTCTCGGCAGGCTTGGCGGCTTCAGGCTTGGTCGCCGCAGCAGCGGGCTGGTCCATGCGTTCAACCTTGGCGGCTTCACGCAGCTTCGCCACATAGTCGGCTTGCGCCTTGCGGGTCACATAGGTCTCGATCTGGCTTTTGACCTGCTCGAACTCGGGGGCCTTGCGGTTGCGCTTTTCCTCGATCTTGATCACGTGCCAGCCGAACTGCGACTTGACGGGGTCGGAAATCTTCCCGGGCTCCAGCGTGAACGCGACGCTCGAGAATTCCGGCACCATCTGCTCCTTGGTGAAGAAGCCGAGATCGCCGCCGTCCGAAGCGCCGGGATCCTTGGATTTTTTCTTGGCGAGTTCGGCGAAATCGGCGCCCTTCTTGAGCTCACCCTCGATCGCCTTGGCCTCGTCCTCGGTCTCGACCAGGATATGCCGGGCATGGACTTCCTGCTCGCCCGCGATCTGCTTGGAGGCCTCGTCGTAGACCTTCTTCATGGCATCGTCCGTGGTCGCCGCCTTGCCTTCGTTCGCCAACAGGCTGTCCATCAGGAGCCGGCTGCGCGTAAACGCCAGCCGCTTCTTGAATTCCTCGCTGTTTTCGACCTTTTTGTCTTCGGCCGCCTTGGCCACGATCTTCATGTCGATCAGGAACGACAGCACGTTGTCCTTCTTGGTCGCGGGATCCATCTGCGCGAGGCTGGGGCCGAGCTCCTCCTCGGCAAGCGCGACGTCGCTCTGCCGAATCTCCGAGCCGTTAACTTTGGCGAGTACGGGATTGGCGTCTTCGGCCCTGAGCGGCAGACCGGCGAACAGAACCAAGGCGACGCAACCGGTCACGGCGGCGGAGGCGAGGCCAAGGCGCAGGCCGGTTTTCGTTTCCGGGAACGAAGTGGTCATGGAAAATCCTTATTGGGCTAGTTTGGGGCGGCGGGGAGACTCGCCCAATCATGGCGCCTTGGCAACGCGAAAAGTCTGTCAAAATCATGAAATCCTTGACAGCTTCGCGCCGTTGACAAGCCTTTAACCCAGCCATATCTCTGCGAAATCCGAGTCAACGGCGATAGGCGCATTTGGCGCGTTTTTGGCTGTTGAACCTTGGATTGCTGAATTCCCACTCATTTGGCGGATGCCTCCACAGACGGATCGGCGCCGTAATGCGTCACGATGAGTTGATAGGCAATTGGGTGACAATTTACGGCAGCCTTGCCGAACCGCGAAAAACAGGAATTTGGCATGATCGGCGCGCTCGCCCGTAAATTTTTCGGCTCCGCCAATGATCGGCGGGTCAAGGGATATCAATCCCGCGTCGACGCCATAAATGCCCTTGAGCCCGAAATCGCTGCGCTGTCGGACGAAGCGTTAAAGGCCCGCACCGCCGAATTCCGCAAACAACTCGCCGACGGCAAGACGCTGGACGACATTCTGGTTCCGGCCTTCGCCACCGTTCGGGAGGCCGCCAAGCGCACGCTCGGCCAGCGGCATTTCGACGTCCAGTTGATCGGCGGAATGGTGCTGCACGAAGGCGATATCGCCGAGATGAAGACCGGCGAAGGCAAGACGCTGGTGGCAACGCTTGCGGTTTACCTCAACGCGCTGGCCGGCAAGGGCGTCCACGTCGTCACCGTCAACGACTACCTCGCCCGGCGCGACTCCGAATGGATGGGGCAGATCTACAACTTCCTCGGCCTCAGCGTCGGCGTCATCGTCCATGGCCTGGATGACGCCGAGCGTAAGGATGCCTATTCGCGCGACATCACCTACGGCACCAACAACGAGTACGGCTTCGACTATCTGCGCGACAACATGAAGTACCGGCTCGAGGACATGGTCCAGCGCGGCCACTTCTACGCCATCGTCGACGAGGTCGATTCGATTTTGATCGACGAGGCGCGCACCCCCTTGATTATTTCCGGCCCGCTCGACGACCGTTCGG
>VAZS01000109.1 GCA_005884855.1 Alphaproteobacteria bacterium
CGAGCGCGACCACCAGATTGGTGCCGGTCGGGAACAGATGCGGACTTTGATGCGACAAGCCATGGCTGCGCGCGATCTCAAGCGCCGCCGCCAGGCACCGAGACGAATCGGCTCGCCATGCCTGGTAAGTTTCGACAGTCGTCAGGCGCGGCATTGAGTTCATGATTCGCAATCGCTTCCAGGCGCCGCTCTATCCCATGAACTGACGTCAGGCCGCAACTAGCGATCCGGATTGGCCCGCTCGAACTGACGCAGCAGGCGGTTGCCGCGTTCGACCGCGGAATCCAGCGCTGCCTGCGCGGATTTCTTGCCGGCGAAGGCAAGCTCGAGCTCATCCTCGATCGCATCTCGAACCAGCACGAACGATCCGAGCCGAAGTCCCCTCGAATTGTCGGTCGGCGGTTTCAGCGTGATCTGCTCGATCGAGATGGCCGCCCCGGGATTGCGATCGTAAAAACCCTGCGCGCGGGTCAGGTCGAACGCCGCGCGGGTAATCGGCAGGTATCCGGTGTTCTGGTGCCATGCGGCCTGCACCTCCGGTTTCGAGAGGAAGCCGAAGAACTTTGCAACGCCCCTGTATTCCTCGCCCGATCGGTTGCGCAGCACCCACAACGTTGCGCCGCCAATGATTGTGTTCTGCGGCGCGCCTGCGACTTCGGGCCAGAATGGCAGCAGGCCGTAACCGACCTCGAACCTTGAATTGGCGTTGATGTCGGCGCGCGTCGCCGATGACCCGATGAAGATTCCGCATTCACCCTTCTGAAACCGGGGCTCGGCCTTGGTGGCACGACCGCTATAGTCGAAGGCCTTGTCGGTCTGCCATTCCGCCAGTTGCGCGATGTGCCGCACCAGCACGGGATTATTGAACGTCAGCATCGCGTCCAGCCCGCCGAAACCATTGGCCTCGGTCGAGATCGGCAGATTGTGATATGCGGAGAAATTCTCGACGTTGATCCACGAAGGCCATGACGTGGTGAACCCGCAAGCCGCACCGGATTGGCGTAGTCGTTTCGCCGCCGCGCCGACCTCGGGCCAGGTCTTTGGCGCGATTTCGGGATTAAGGCCGGCGGCGCGGAACAGGTTCTTGTTGTAATACAGGATCGGCGTCGAGGCGTTGAACGGGAATGACAGCATGTTGCCGGCAACATCGCTGTAATATCCAACCACAGCCGGAAGATAGGCGGCCGGAGAAAATGGCTCCGCCTGATCGCGCATCAGCTCGAACACAGGATAAATCGCTCCGCGCGCCGCCATCATGGTCGCTGTTGCAATTTCGTTTACCTGAACGATGGCGGGCTGGCTGCGCGAGCGAAACGCAAAAATCGCCGCTGTCACGGTTTCGGTATAATTGCCCTTGTGGCTAGGGAGGACGCGGTATTCGGACTGCGAGGCGTTGAAATCGGCGGCGAGCTTCTCAACCTGCCGGCCGAGTTCGCCCGACATCGCGTGCCACCAGATGATCTCGGTGACCGCGAACGCAGGAGCGCTTGATGTGAGCGCTATTGCGATGGCCGCGCATCGCAGCAGTCGCAGAGCCGATTTCAGAGATAGGGCCATTTTGATCCGTAGCCTCCGGAGCGCGATTTTTTGTGTCGCGCCGCTATAAATTTCAAGCGCTAAATTTTTTCAATCCGCAAAGCAGAACTCGCGGCCACAATTAACGGTATAAACGGCAGTCGTAGAATAGCCTATCTCGTCGGCTTCCACCAAATAGCATTGAACCTTTTATTCATTTCATCGACATCATCATAAGGGGATCGTTGCCTGTGTACAGCCGCGCCGAGCTTTCGCGGACAGTATTGGCCGCTAGTTGCGCTGTTTTGACGGCGAAGGCGGTCACGCCAGAGTTCCGCGCTGACACCGCGATCCGCATCCAGTGCAGAAAATGGAAAGCGCTGGAGGAGCACAGGAGCAACGCGATCCCGCGAGCGCTGCGCTGATCGGACGAATTCGCAAGGTGGAGTAAGCGGGCTTTGGCAGTACCCCGGCAGGAAGCAGATGAACGGCCGACGAGGCTCGCCGCCCAAATTCGTGCCAGTATTGTTGGACTGGTGCGCGCGGTGCCGATCCGCTGGCGCATCCTGTCGATCGCGTCCCTGAACTCGGCGGTCGTCGTGGTTTTGGTTGCCCTGATATGGAACGGCGCCCAGGTGTTGGGTTCGGCCTGGGATGACGTGCGGCAAGTGCGTGAGTCCGACAAGATCCTGGCGCTGCTGGAGAGCGAAACCGGCCGGCTGCAGAATCTGATTCATCGCTACATCAACCAGCCCAGTCCCGAGCTGTTCGCCGAAATATTGCTGTTGCGCGAAGCCGTGCTCGGCACTCTTTCAACGCGCGCCTCGACAGATCCCATGCTATCGGGATCGGTGGAGGAGCTTGAGCGCGTCACCGAACGCTTCCTCAACGGATTTGGCGAGCTGCGCGCCGTACAGGCGACAATTTCGACCACCTATGACGAGCAGGTATTGCGTCCGGCGAGGGAAATGGCCGAACTCTACTCGATCATCGAGGGCGCCACCGGACAACGCGACGCGCTGATCTGGCCATCGCTTGGCAAATCGCGCGAAGCATTCACCGCGATGCTGGTCGCCGCAAATGCCTACTATCTTTCGCTCGCGACCGCATCGGCCGAGGAAGCCCGCCGCAGCACCGAGACCATCGAGAAGACCATCCCCGTCATGTCCGACCTCGCTGACAACGACCTGCAGCGGCTGGCGCTGCAGCGGCTGCAGATACGCGCAGCGGCGCTGCGGGAGGGCCTTGTCAGATTGTCGGAGCAGCTCGCCAATCGGACGGAGTTATTGCGCAACACAATCGACGCCAGTCAGGCCGAAGCAATCGGCGCAATCGATGGTCTTTCGGTCAAGATGCGGCAGCGCGAGCAGAAAGCGCAGGAGACATTCGACCGGACGCTGACCGGCATATCCCGCAGGGTATTTTCCATCGCGGTAATCTTTCTCGGCATTATCATCACCGCGGGCGTAGTGATCGCGCTGAGCATCAGGCTCCCCCTGCAGCAGATCATGGCGGCGATGCACGCCATCACCACGGGCGATTATGACCGCCGCGTGCAGGGGACCGGCGCAAAGGACGAGGTCGGCGCCATGGCGCGAGCGGTCGAGGTCTTTCGCGAAAACGCCATTGCGAAGCGCAAAACCGAAGACGAATTGCGCGCCTCCAAGGAGAAAGCCGAGGGCGCCCTGCTTGAACTGAGCGCCGCGCAGCAGAACCTGATTGACGCCGAGCGCCTGGCCGCACTCGGCGGTCTGGTGGCCGGCGTCGCCCACGAAGTAAATAATCCGATCGGCATCAGCTTGACCGTGGCGTCCAGTTTCTCGCGCCGCGCCGAAATCTTCGAGACCGAGCTGAGATCAGAGGCGCCATTGCGCAGGTCGCGGCTCGAGGAATTCGTCCGGACCTCGCGCGATGCCGCCCAGCAACTGGTAAGCAATCTTCACCGCGCCGGGGAACTGATCCAGTCCTTCAAGCAGGTCGCCGTCGATCGCTCACATGCCGAGCGCCGGGAATTCAGGCTAAGCGAGGCGACCGACCAGATTATCGCCAGCCTGCGGCCGGTTCTGAAGCGATCGCCGATCGCGCTCTCGATTGACGTGCCGGAAGGTCTGGTGATCGATGGGTACCCAGGCGCTTATGGGCAGATTTTGACCAACTTATTCCTGAATGCGGCAACTCACGCGTTCGCCGATGGGCGCGCGGGTGCGATTACGATATCAGCCAAACCCCGCGGCATCGAGGACGTCGAGATTATTTTTGCCGACAATGGGGCCGGAATGACACCGGAAGTGCAGCGGCAGGCCTTCGATCCGTTCTTCACGACGCGCCGGAACGATGGCGGAACAGGTCTAGGCCTGCATATCGTCTATAATCTCGTTACCCAGCAGCTTGGAGGCCGAATGATGCTGGAGTCAAGACTGGGACAAGGCACCACATTTCGCATTATCATGCCGAGAGCCGCCAAGCGCGGCTCGGTGATCGGAGAACACGCAAGCCACGGAAGCTCCCAATGGCCGAACAGGACGATGTCCTCCACCTGATCGACGATGCCGGAGCCGTTCCGGAAGCATCGAGCGCACGCAAATGGAAGGTCGCCGTTATCGACGACGACCCGGCCGTGCACGAGGGTACGCGATTTGCCCTGAGCGACTACAGTCTCCGCGGCCAGTCGCTGGAAATCCTGTCGGCCTACTCGGCCGCCGAAGGCCGCAGCTTGATGCGCGCGCATCCCGATATCGCGGCGGTGCTGCTCGATGTCATCATGGAAACCGACGCCGCGGGTCTCGATCTGGTCGAGTATATCCGCAACGAAATCCATAACGAGACTATCCGCATCATCCTGCGCACCGGCCAGCCAGGGCAGGCGCCCGAGCGCCGCGTTATCGTGCAGTACGATATCAACGACTACAAGGCCAAGACCGAGCTGACCGCTGACAAGCTGTTCACCTCGCTGACCGCCGCGCTGCGCAGTTATCAGCAACTTGAGCGTATGGTGCAGACAAGGCGCGGCCTTGAGATCATCATCGAGGCCGCCTCGACACTGTACGACTTCAGATCGATGCAACGTCTTGCTGAAGGCGTGCTGACCCAGCTTGCATCCCTTATCAATGTCGATTGCGCCGGCATCCTGGTGCTGCGCGATGAGGGCGGCAGCTCGGGTGTGGATTTTTCGGTGCTTGCCGGCTCAGGTTGCTACAGCCGCTTCATCGGAACGAATGGCTCCAAGTCGCTCGATCCGGAGGTGCGCCAAATGGTTGAAGCGGCGTTCCAGCGCCGCAAAAATGAATTCCTGGATCAGCGCAGCGTCCTTTATCTGCGCACCGGCAGCGGGCGCGAGGTGGTCGTGCTGTTGCAGGCCGAGCGCCAGCTATCGGAGACGGATCGCGCGTTGGTCGAGATTTTCGGCAGCCGGCTTTCGATCGCGTTCGATAACGTGATTCTTTATCAACAACTGCAGCAGGCCAACAGCCAACTGGAAGATCGGGTCGCACAGCGGACCCGCGCGCTG